>NZ_JBSHAP010000035.1:19301-66081 GCF_053611565.1 Kitasatospora sp. NPDC054795 | reverse complement strand
AGGCCCCTTCGCCCGCCCCCTCCCCCACTGAGTGCCGCGCGCGGCACTCAGTGGGGGGCGCTCAATGGGCGGGCGTCGGGTCGTGACCGGTCAGCTCGCGACCGGCCGCCCACAGCCGCGCGGCGGTCGCGGTGTCGGCCAGGTGGCCCCAGAGCGGCTCGGCCCTGGGCTCACCGCGCAGCCCGAACGCGCGGGGGCTCCACATCTGACCGCCCCGCACGGCCGGGTCGAGCACGGCCCGGACGGCGGGCCACGCGGCGGCGTCCTTGCCCTGGACGACCAGCCCGAGCGGCAGGTGGCGCAGCCGCTCGCCGGTGGTGCGGACGTGGACCGGCGGGCGCGAGGGGGTGAGGGAGTCGAGCGCGCCGCCGGGGTGGACGAGCACGCTCAGCGTCGTGCTGCCGGCGGCGCGCAGACGGCGGTCGAGTTCGACGGCGAAGAGCATCTGGGCCAGCTTGGAGCGCGCGTAGGTGCGCTTGGGCCGGTAGTCGCGCGTGCTCTGGAGGTCGTCGAGGTCCAGGCGTTCGGACTTGGCGGCGAAGCTGCCGGTGGTGACGATCCGGCTCCCGGGCGCGGCCGCGAGCAGGGGCGCGAGGTGGTGGGTCAGCGCGAAGTGGCCCAGGTGGTTGGTGGCGAACATCAGCTCGTGCCCGTCGGTGGTTTCGCGGCGCGGTGGGTGGTCGAGCGCCACGCCGGCGTTGTGGACGACCGCGTGGAGGCGGTCCAGGGCCAGGGCGTCCACGGACGGGCCGAGCGAGGCGAGGTCGGCGAGGTCCAGCGGCAGGTGCCGCACCCTGGCGCCGGGGACGCGCGAGCGGATGGAGGCCATCGCGGCTTCGGCCTTCGCCCGGTCGCGGCTGCCGAGGACCACTGTGGCGCCGGTGGCGGCGAGTTGCTCGGCAACGAAGTACCCGATGCCCGCGTTGCCGCCGGTGACCAGGACGTTCCTCCCCTCGGCGCGGGGCAGCCGGTGGACGTCCCACGGCGGGGTGTGGGGCAGGGAGGGCATGGCGGGCTCCTGGAACTCGGCACGGTGATCCGGCGGTACGGGCGGACCCGCGCATCGCAGCCGGTCCCGCCCGGTTCCCACGCTCCCGCGGGCCACTCGCATCCCACCGGCAGCTCACCGTCCTCACTGTCAGCCGACCGGCACCGGGCACGCCCGAGGCGAGGGGCGGGGCGCCCCGCCCCTCGCCGGCCGGTCCGGCTACTCGCGGGGGCGGCCCAGCAGGGCGGCCGAGGTCGGGTCGCCGATGCGGGTGGCCACCGCGCCCTTGAGCACGGTCAGTGCGGCCGGCAGCGCCGCTACCGCCGCCGCCTTGAGCGAGCCGATCGACGTGAGGTCGAACTTGTCGGCCAGCAGCAGGCCGAGGAACGCCGCGGCGTACGTGGCGACGGTGCGCTCGACCAGGTCGAGGACGAACTTCCGCATGGTCAGGACTCCTTCGTGGTGGAGGCGGTGGGCTGTACGGCCGGTGCGCGACGGTCGCGCGGGCGTCGGGGTCGGCGTTCGGGAGGCATGCGGCGGTCGCCGTCGGGGAGTTGCCGCCCCTCATGTACACGTTCGCGCCGTCGATTCCGACGACGGGCCCGGCGCACGAATCCGCCGGGCCCGCGCCGTGCGCCTCATCCCAGCGGGGTGCTCAGCTCCATGGCGCGCAGGGCCGCCGCCAGGGCGGGTGCGTCGCCGACGTCGAGGGCGGCGTCCGTCAGCTTGATGACGTGTTCGTCGCCGTGCGCCAGCGCCCGCTCGAAGACCTCCTCGGGGGTGAGCGTGCCGGGCGGCACGTACACCACCGGTGCGGCGGGCGCGTACATCGCCGTCACCGCCGCCGAGGCCGTCCAGGCCGCCCGCAGGCTCGCCGGCCACAGTGCCCGCGGGAGCGCGGGCAGCGTGCGCAGCACGGCGTTGGGGGCCGTGGCCGCGTGGACGAGCATCGTCTCCTCGCCGTGGCCGTGGGTGGCGTAGCGGTGGGTCGCCGCCCGGACCAGTTCGGCGAGGCGGCCGGGCACCTCCCCCGGGTGCGGTGCCTCGGCCCCGGCCCACACCGGCAGGGCCGTGACGCGGCCGAGCCTTTCCGGGAAGCCTCCGTCCCGGACGTCGACGGCCGGCACCGCGTCGAGGGCGGCGGCCGCGGAGGCGGCGCCCGGCAGGCGGGCGGGCAGCGCGACGGTCCGGTGGCGGGCCGCCCAGTAGCCCAGGCCGTGGGCGAGTTCCGCCAGGCGCGGCCCGGTGGCCTCGCCGGCCAGCAGCGTGCGCACCGCGTGGCCCACCCGGATCACCGGGTGCGTCGATCCGCCGTACAGGCCGGGCAGCAGCCGCGGCCACCACCGGGCCAGCACTTCGCGCCAGGGGCGCTCGGCGACCTCCCGCTCGAAGTGGCCGATCCAGTCGGCCGCACGCCTCGGATCGCCCAGCGCCGTACGCCAGTTGGCGTCCGTCACCGGCTCGACGCGGGGCGGGAGGTCCTCCAGCTTGCGCGCGTAGAGGTCGAGCCAGCGGTGCACCGACGGCGCCTGTCCGCGGGCGGTGAGGGCCTCGACGGCCATCGGCGCGTGGTTGGTGAGCCGGCCGAGCCGCTCGGGCCCGCAGGCGTGCAGTCGTTGGAGTGCTTCGTCCAGAATCCCTGTCGTGTCCACGGGAGAGGACCGTAGGCGGGACGCCGGGGCGGCGTAACGGGCTGGAGTCCTAGGCCCGGCGCGGGCCGCCCGCCTGCCCGGCCGACCGTCTCGGACGTCGGGGCGCGGCGGGCCCCGGGTCGGGCCCCGGTCAGCCGGTGGGCGTGCCGACCCGGTCGCGTTCGAGGGCGGACCGCAGGGTCGACAGGGCCTGTGCGACCGCCGACAGCGCGGGGGCGTCGAGGGTGCCTCCGAGCAGCTCGGCCAGGCCGCCGGTGTAGGTCCGCTCGGCCTCCCGGACGAGCCGCGCACCGGCGTCGGTGAGGTCCAGGATCGAGGACCGGCGGTCCGAGGGGTTGGGCCGGCGGGCCGCCCATCCCTGCTTCTCCAGGCGGTCGACGCCCTTGCTGGTCGCGCCGACGCCGATGGCGAACTCGGCGGCGATGTCCGCCACTCGGCAGCCCGGGTGGTCGCGCAGGTAGCCGAGGAACTCGTACTGCGAGAGGACGATCCCGTGCCGCTCGCGCAGGCGGTCGCCGAGGGCGTTGTACAGGCGCGTCTCGCACCGGACCAGGTCGGCGAAGAGCCCGGGGAGCCCGGCCTCGGCACGGTCACCGCTCGATGTATATTCCACGGCATATAGTGTACCGGAAGCTACTTACGGCAGGAGCACGCCCATGAGCAGGGAGCAGCGCGTCCGGGTCGACGGGATCCTGCGGCAGCAGGGCCCCGCGGGGCCCCGGTCGGTCGAGGAGGTCCGGGCCGGATTCCGGGAGCTGATGGCCCGGATGATCGTGCCCCACGACAGCATCCGCACCGTCCCGACGACGCTGGGCGGCCGCCCGGCCCTGCGGGTGGAGCCGGTCGACGGGCCCGGCGCGGGAGAGCGGGCGGCCCCGGGCGCCGCCGGGACGATCCTCTACTTCCACGGCGGCGGCTGGGTCTTCGGCTCGCCCGGGACCGCCCTCTCCCTGACCGGGAACCTCGTGGCCAGGACCGGCCTCGGGGCGTACTCGCTGGACTACCGGCTCGCCCCCGAGCACCCCTTCCCGGCCGCGATCGAGGACGCCCTGAGCGCCTACCGCGCCCTGCTCGACCGGGGCGAGGACCCCTCGGCCGTCGTCTTCGCGGGCGACTCCGCCGGCGGTGGCCTGGCCGTCACCACCTGCCTCGCCGCGCGAGACGCGGGCCTGCCGCTGCCCGCCGCCCTGCTGGCCTTCTCCCCGGGCCTCGACGCGACCCGCGGCGGCGCGAGCATGGAGACCAGGGAGGGCGTCGACCCCGTCTTCACCCGCGTGGGCCTGGAACGCACCGGAGCCATGTACCTCGCCGGGGCCGACCCGCACCAGCCGCTGCTCAGCCCGGCCGTCTGCGCCGACCTGACCGGCTTCCCCCCGATGCTGCTCCAGGTCGGCGGCAACGAGATGCTGCTGGACGACTCCACCCGCCTGGCCGCCCGGGCGAACGCGGCGGGCGTGGACGTCGTCCTCGACGTCACCGCCGACGTGCCGCACGTGTTCCAGGCGTTCGCCGGCGTCCTCGACGAGGCGGACGAGGCGCTGGACCGCGCCGCCCTGTTCCTGCGCCAACGAGTCCGCGCGGCAGCCGCCCCGCGGACCAACGGCACGGTGTAGCAAGCCGGTTCGGTCCTGCCCGCGCGACCGGGCGGGGCCGGTCGTTCGGTCGGCCGCCCGGCAGGTCACGGGGCCGCTCGCTCGCGGGCGGTCGCGGGGCCGGCCGACGGACGGCGGCCCCGACCACGGGGCGGAGCGGCCCGGGTGCCGGCCCCTCTCCCCCGGGCACCGCCCGGGCCCGCGTGGACACGGTCCGGGGAGCCGTCGAGGATGGATGCCGCAGGCGTCCCGCCGGGCCTGCGAGGAGGAGCGATGGATCCGCCGCACACGGCCCGGGCCCGTCGCCCGGCGACCGCCCGAGGGCCTGCGGGCCCGCGCCGGCTGCGGTTCGACGGCTGGATCGCCGGCATCGGCACCGCCTCAGGCACGCGCGTGGTCGTGGGCCACTGGGCGGCCTCGCCGTTCGGGCCGTTCTCCGACGTCATGGTCGAGCACGCCGACGGGACCCGGATCCTGCTGGCGCCCACCGAGGGGACGGCGGAGTTCGTCGCCGGCACGTACGCCTTCGACCGGGTGCGGGTCGTACCGGTCGCGGTGCAGCGGGGCGCGACGCGCTGGCGGGTCACGGCGGGCCCGCTCGACCTGCGCTTCACCACCGGGCGGCGTGGCGCTCTGGGGCTCGCGCTCAGGGCGGTGCCCGGGCCGATCGCGGCCCGGCCCGGCTGGACCGCGGTGACCGACCCGCTCGCCCGGCTCCTGCTCGGCGTGCGGACCCGGGGCACCGCGGGCCAGGGCCGGCGCGAGTGGTACGGCGTCCGCGACCTCCACGCGGTCACCGCGGTGACCGCCGTGCTCGACGGCCGACGGCTCGGCCCGCTCGCACCGGTCGCACCGGTGCGGTTCGGCTTCGGCTCCACCCCGCGGCGGCCCTCGCTCGTCCGCGTGACGACCACCGTGGCCACGCGCTGACGGCGCCGACACGTACTGACGCGCACCGACGCGCACCGACGCGCACCGACACGTACTGACACGCACCGACGCGCGATGACACGGGCGCCCGCGCGGAACCGGCCCGTTCGCTCAACTCCGTGGACCCGCCCGGGTCGTGGCGGATACCGTCGGGCCATGAAGGAACTGATCCGGCGGAGGTGGCCGCTGCCGTCGGCGGGCGCGGCACTCGCGCTGCTGGTGTTCGGCCTGAGCCTGTCCGGCATGCTCGCGCAGCACCGGGCGGCGGACCGCATCGACGCCTCGCCGCTGCGCGTGGATGCCACGATCGGCGCCGAACGGAACAGGGAGAAGAGCGGGGTGGAGCGCACCCTCACGTACCGGGTCGGCGAGCGCGAGTACAGTACGACCTCGCTCAAGGTCGGGCGTTCCGTCGCCCACCCGGCCGTCGGCGTGGCCGTTCCCCTGGAGGTGGCCGCGGACCACCCGGCGACGGCCCGCGTGCTGGGTACCCACTACCCCGACGACGACATGCCCGACACCCAGCTGCTCATCGCGACGTTCTCCGCCATGGCCCTGCTGACCTGCCTGTGGCTCGTCGTCACCGGCGTGCGAAGCCGCTCCCGTACGCCGTCCCCGGCCCCCGGGGGCCGGCCCGCTGAGCCCGCGGAGCCCGCGGGCCCCTGAGCGTGCGCGGGCCCTCGCGAACGGGTCGCCGTACGGACGCGGCCCGGGCCTACCCGGGCCCGTGCGGGCCGCCGATCCGCAGCAGATTGCCGCTGCGGTCGACCAGGGCGAACTCCCGCATCCGGTAGGCGGTGTCGGCGGGCGGGGTCAGGCGGCTGCCGGTGGCCGGGTCGGTGGGCACGCCGAGCCGGGCCCAGTCGCGGTGCAGTGCGTCCGCGTCCCGCACCTGCAGGTAGCAACCGGCGGCGGTGGACAGCGGGTCCACCCCGGGGTCGTGGCGGAAGTGCAGTTCGACCGTGCCCCGGACGAGGATCAGGTAGCCGTCCTCGCCGTCCCAGCGCCCGCGCGGCTCGAAGCCCAGGCGGGCGTAGAACTCCTGGGTCTCGTCCAGGTCCCGGCTGGGCAGGATCGGCACCGCGTACTCGTCCATGGCGCCACCATAGGTCACGCCGCCGACGACCGCCCCGCCGCCGGGGCGGCGGACCGGTGGCCGCTGCGGCCCGACCGCTCCGAATCGACCCGACGGCCGGCGGTGGACGCGCTCGGCAACCGGACGCCCACGGAGGGGAGTTGAGTACGGGCGCGGATTGCGGGGCCGGGTGCGGGCGGGACAGGGTGTGGGACGCAGACGCGCGCGCGACCCGAGAGGACCTCCTGCTGGTGAAGAAGCTGCTGAAGGACGTGGCCACGAGCCTCGTCTGTCTCGTCGTCATGCTGGTGAACCCGGTCCTCAACGGTGTGCAGTCGCTGCGGGCGATGCACTGGCCCACCGAGCGGCGCAAGCTGAAACTGATCGACTCGCCGGCGGCGCGGGCGGCCCGGGCGGCGGAGCGGGAGCGGATCCGGGGACTGGTCGAGGCGCTGGGGGCGGTGGAGGGTGTCGAGCACGTGCTGACCCAGGTCCTGGACCAGTCCACCCTCCCGTCCTCCTACGGCCTGGACCACCCCCGGGACACCCTGCTGGTCTGCCGGATCTACGCCCGCGCCTACTTCGTCGTCCGGGAGGACGTCCTCGACGTCCTGCGGCGGATCGAGGCGGCGGACGTGGTCCAGTGGCAGGCCCACGGCCAGGGGCCGGACCCGGCCGGCAGCCTCGACCACGCGCTGCGCTGGCACCGCGACGGCGGAATCGACGCCGACGGCCGGCGGATGCAGTCCCCCTGCCTGTCCAGCCCCGGCGCGACGCTGACCTGGGACCGGGACGGCATCCCCCACCGGGACCCGATCCCGGCGGGCCCGTACATCAACCGGCTCTACGTGTTCGAGCAGACGCCGGCGGACGTGGACGCGGCGCAGCTGCTGAGCGAGGTCCGCGCGGACGGGCGGGGTGTGGTCCTGGAGCTGGCGTTCGGTGCGAACCGGGTCGGCTACTGCCAGTACCACAAGGTGGCGCGCGGCGGCTTCCTGGGGCGCGGGCGGCTCTGAGCCGGGGGCCTCGGAGGGCAGGGGCTCTTCGGACAGCGACCGGGCGGCGCCCGGAGCGGCCGGGAAGGCCGTCCGGGCGCGCCTCACCCGTTCAGCCGCGGCTCAGCACTGGGGGCGGCGGCCGTGGTTGGCCCCGCGCCTGGCCCTGGCCTTCTTCTTGCGGCGGCGCTTCGACGACATGGCCACTCCTCTCGCAACCGGGACACTCCCGGGCTACCACCGTTCCACACCCGGGCGGGCCCGGCCCGTCGAGCGGCCCGGCCCCGTCGGGCGGCTCGACCCTGTCCGGCGGCGGTGTGCGGGGCTCAGGCGCCGTCGCCCGCCAGGGCCGCCCGCCAGGCCGGGCTGTCCACGTAGTGGTTGTCGAAGCGCTCCGCCGAGGCGGCGATCGCGCCCGGGTCGCTCTCGCCGCGCATGACGCTGCCCAGCAGGCGCAGGTAGTCGAAGCGGTCCATGCCGGGGGTGAACACGCACAGCACGTCGGCCTCGGCGCCGGGGGCGGCGGCGAAGGCGTGCGGGGTGTGCGGGGGCACGGCGAGGAAGTCGCCCGCGCCCAGCACGGAGACCTCCTCGCCGACCAGCACCCGCAGCGAACCGCTGATCACGAAGAACAGCTCCCAGGCCCGGGCGTGGAAGTGGGCGGGCGCTCCGGGGGCTCCGGCGGCGAAGGTGGAGCGGTAGACGGTGAAGCCGCCCTCCTCCGGGGCCGAGTCGGCCAGCAGGGTCATGGTGGAGCTCGGGTCGCTGCAGGTCTCGGCCTCGGCGCAGCGGGTCAGGACGGGGGCGGTGGTGTTCTTCGTCGTCGTCATGTGACCAGCCTATGGATGGAAAGACCGTCGATCGGGTGGCAATCGGCGATCGTTTCCATGGGTCAATTCCCTCCTGCGACCGGGCCCGTACCGTCCTGCCGGGGCGGTCGTTCGGGGCGGTCAGTCAGGGGCGGTCAGTCGGGGAGATTGCCGTTGCCACCCAGGTTCGCCACCATGCGGCGCAGCACGTTGATCGTGGTCACGAACTCGTCGGTGTCGATGCCCTGGTGGGCCCGTTCGCTGATCCTCAGGTTGCGTTCGCGGGCGCGCAGGCGGCCGGCCTCGCCCTCCTCGGTGAGGGTGAGGGCGCCGTCGGCGTCCTCGGTCAGCCAGCCGCGGGCGATCAGGTCGTCGTAGACGGTGTCGAAGGCGGTGTCCTGGTCGTCGTAGGGGGTGAGCCGCTCGGTCAGGGTCGTGCGGGTCCATCCGCCGGGGCGGCCGGCCGCGTGGTTGAGCGTCCACCAGTGGGGCTGGGTGAGGCCTTCCACCGCCAGCTGTTCGCGCAGGCCCTCCACCACCAGGCGACGGAAGACCTCGCCGGTCCATGCCCCGATGGGCTGGGCGGCGATGATCTGCGGTTCGTAGGTCTTGATCGTCATGTCCGGTGCTCCTTCGGCCGATCGACGATCGACTGATCGTCAGGACGCGACCGACCGTAGGACCTCAAGCCGACTTGAGGTCAAGGCGGATCGGCGGGCCGGATCCCCGGTGGTGGCCAACTCCCTTCTAGGCTGGCCGACATGAAGACCGCACCGGCGCTCGCCACCGCCCTCGCCCTGTCCGCGGCCACCGTGCTCACCGCAGCCGTCCCCGCCTCCTCGGCGCCCTTCGCCGCCCCCGCCGCCCCCGCCTCCTCCACCTCCTCCGCTTCCTCCGCCTCCTCCACCTCCTCGGCCGGCGCCGATCAGCTGGAGCCCTACCGCCGCCAGCAGCTCGCCTGGGCCGCCTGCCAGGAGCCGCAGTTGGCCGCCGCCGGCGCCGAATGCGCCTCCCTGACCGTGCCGCTGGACTACCGCGAGCCGCGGGGCCGCACCCTGTCCCTGGCCGTCTCCCGGATCAGGTCCGCGGACCCGGCCAAGCGCCGGGGCGTCCTGCAGACCAACCCCGGCGGCCCCGGCGATCGCGGGCTGGACATGCCGGTCGCGCTGCGGGAGCAGCTGGCCCCCGGGACGGCGGCGGCCTACGACATCGTCGGCATGGACCCGCGCGGGGTCGGCGCCGGCGGCCCGGACTGCGGCCTGACGCGCGGCACGTGGCTGCGCTCGGCCGGCACCGGCCGGGCGGGCTTCGAGCAGGCCTGGCGCCTGGCCGAGGCCGACGCGGACGCCTGCTGGAACAAGGACCCCGATCTGCTGCCCCATCTGACCACCCGCAACACCGCCCGGGACGTCGACGTGCTGCGCGCGGCGCTGGGCGAGCGGCGGACCTCCTTCTTCGGGCAGTCCTACGGCGCGATGCTGGGCGCGGTGTACGCGCAGCTGTTCCCGCAGCGTGTCGACCGGCTGGTGCTGGACAGCGCCCTGGACCCGGCGCGGTACGGCATGAGGGCGTTCCAGGACATGGCCGGCGCCAACGAGCGGGCCCTGGACGACTTCGCCGCCTGGGCCGCGCCGCAGGACGGCGCCTACCACCTGGGCGCCACCCCGGCGGCGGTGCGGGCCACCGTCGAGCAGTTGGCGCGCCGGGCCGAGGCGGCGCCGATCGCCGTCGACGGCTTCCGGCTCGACGGGGCGCTGCTCCCGGTGCTGCTCGCGGTCTGCCTGAGCGACGACCGCGACGGCGCCCTGTGCGCGGACGTGCTGCGGCAGTTGCTGGACGCCGCCGACGGCCGGCCGGTCCAGGCGGGCCCGGCCCTGCACCAGCTGCTGACCATGCTCCTCGCCCCGGACCCGGAGGCCGGCGCCGGCCTGTCGTCCACCCTCGGCATCCTGTGCGACGACGTGGCGATGCCGCGTTCGGCCTCTTGGTACCGCGACGCCGTCGAGCGCTCCCGCGCCGCCGAACCGGTCTTCGGCCCGGTCTACAACGCCCCCGTCCCGTGCGCTGCTTGGCGCAGCGCCCCGCTGGAGCCGCCCGTCGGGGTCCGCAACGCCGTCCCCGCCCTCCAGCTCCACGCCACCGGCGACACCCACGCGACCTACCAGGGCGCCCTGGCGCTGCACTCCCGTCTGCCCGGCTCCCGCCTGGTGACCGTCCCGGGGCGCGTCCACACCCTCTACCTCAACGCCTACAGCCCGTGCGCGAACGCGGCGGTGGACGCCTACCTGTCGACGAGGGCGCTGCCGGCCGCGGACACCGTCTGCTGATCCAGCGCTTGTCGCACGGCGGTCCCCCTCGCCCGTTCCTGGAGTTCCGCGTGGGCGGCTTCCGCCCGACCCCGCGGTCCCGGCCCCGCCATCCGGCCGTCCTGCTCCCCGGCGGCCCGGCGGTCAGTGCCCTGACCGCCGTCCTCGCCCTGCACCGCTAACCGGTGCCCTCGCGCAGGATCGCTTCGAAGGCCGCCACCGCCGGGGGCACCCGCTGTCCTCTGCGCGTCACCGTGTACACCTGCCGGACCGGGGTGTCGTCCGGGTGCAGGGGGACGAGGGCGATGCCGGGGCGGCTGACGCGGGCGGCGAGGGAGGGGATCAGGGTGGCGCCCAACCCGGCGGCGACCAGGCCGAGTTTGGCGGTCCAGGCGGCGACGGTGTACTCGATGCGGGGCTGGAACCCGCTGCGGACGCAGGCGGCGAGGAGGGTGGATTCGGCGTGGCGGCGGGCGGCGATCCACGGTTCGTCGGCGAGTTCGGCCAGCCGCAGTCGGCGGCGTCCGGCGAGGCGGTGCCCGCGCGGGAGGGCGACCAGCACCGGGTCGTCCATCAGCGGGCGGAAGTCGAAGCGGTCGCCGTCGTCGGCGGGTTCGGTGTACGAGGCGACGAGGGCGAGGTCGACGGCCCCCTCGGCGAGCAGGTCCAGCAGGTGCGCCGCCAGCCCCTCGGTGAGGCCGATCTCCACGTCCGGGTGTGCGGCGCGGAAGGCGGCGAGGGCGCCGGGGACGAGGTCGGCGTTGGCGCTGTCGAAGGCGCCCACCCGCAGCCGTCCGGCGGTGAGTTCGGTGAGGGCGGTCAGGTCGCGCCGGGTGGCGTCGAGCCGTTGCAGCATCGCCTCGGCGTGCGGCAGCAGGGCGCGGCCGTGCTCGGTCAGCCGTACGCCGCGCGCCAGCCGGTCGAACAGTGGCGTGCCCAACTCGCCTTCCAGGGTGGCGATCTGACGGGATATCGCGGACTGGGTGTAGCCCAGTCGCTCGCCGGCGGCGGTGAAGGAGCCCAGGTGGGCGACGGTGCGGAAGACGTCCAGCCAAGCCATGTCCATTACGCATGACTACCATGCCGGACATTCGCTTGTCGCCTGGCTCGTGGCTGCCTAGCGTGGCGGCCATGAAGAAGATCGCTTTTCTGGGGCTGGGCCGGATGGGCCTGCCGATGGCCCGCCGACTCGCCGCCGCCGGTTACCCGTTGACCGTCTGGAACCGCTCCCCCGGCCGCGCCGGGGACCTGGCCGGGGCCACCGGGGCCGCCACCCCGGCCGAGGCCGTGCGCGGCGCGGACGTCGTCGTCACGATGCTGTCCGACCCGGCGGCCGTCGCCGAGGTGGCCGGGCGGTGCGCGGCGGAGCTGGCCCCGGGCACCCTGTGGATCGACATGTCCTCGATCGGCCCGCGGGCCACCGCCGACCTGCGCGCCGGGCTGCCGGACGGCGTCGCCCTGGTGGACGCCCCGGTGCTGGGCAGCACGGGCCCGGCGGCCACCGGCGGCCTGACGGTCCTCGCGGGCGGCGAGGACGCCGACCTGGACCGCGCGCAGCCGGTCCTGGAGCAGCTGGGCCGGGTACGGCGCTGCGGCGGCCCGGGCGCGGGCGCGGCGCTGAAGGTGGTGGTGATCGGCGCGATCGTCGCCTGCGTCACCGCGCTGGGCGAAGTCCTGGCGGTGGCCGAGGAGTTGGGCGTGCCGCAGGAGCAGGCGCGGGAGGTGCTGTCGGCCGGGCCGCTCGCGGGGGTGGCGGCCCGGGCGTTCGGCACGGGGTCGGACTTCCCGGTCCGGCTGGCCGCCAAGGACCTCGCCCTGGCGGGCGGCGGCCCGGTGCTGACGGCGGCCCGCGAGGTGCTGCTGGCGCACCCGGAGATCGCCGAGCAGGACCTGTCGGCGGTGCCGGGGGCGCTGCGGGGCGGCCGGTAGGGCGGGACGGCGCCCGCGCGCCGGCGCGCCGGCCGGCGCGCCGGTGCGCCGGTGCGCGGGGCGGGTGGCCCGTCAGTCGTGCGAGAAGGTGATCCGCGGCAGCACCCGGTCCAGCCGGCGCGGGGTGTGCCAGGCGGCGCGCCCGGTCAGGCGCAGCAGGACGGGCAGCAGGACGAGCCGCACCAGGGCCGCGTCGAGGAGGACGGCGGTGCCGAGCACGATGCCCATCTCCTTGGGCGGCAGCGGGCCGGACAGGGCGAAGGTGAGGAACACCGCGACCATGACGCCGGCGGCGGCGAAGACGACCCGGCCGGAGTGGGCCAGGGCGCCGGTCATGGCGGCCTTGGGGTCGCCGGTGCGTTCGTAGTGCTCCTTGGCGGAGGCGAGGAGGAAGACGGTGTAGTCCATCGCGATGGCGAAGATCATCGCGAAGAAGAACACCGGTGCCCAGCCGTCGAGGAAGCCCTGCGGGGTGAAGCCCAGCAGGCCGGCTCCGTGGCCGTCCTGGAAGACCAGGCGGGCGACACCGAAGGCGGCTCCGGTGGACAGCAGGCTGGCGGCTGTGCCGAGGGCGGCGATCAGCGGGGCGCGCAGGGCGGCGAGCAGCAGCAGGAAGCCGAGGGCCATGACGACGCCGATGACCAGCGGGGTCTTCTCGGTGAGCAGGTGCTGCAGGTCGAGGTTCTCGACGGCGGCGCCGCCGACCATGGTGTCGGCGGGCAGTTCGGCGCGCAGGGTGTGGACGGTGCCGGCGAGGTCGGGGCTGGAGGGGTCGACGGTGGGCACGGCCTGGATCATCGACCAGCCGGAGCCGTCGGCGGCCGGCTGGGCGGGCATGGCGGCGGCGATGCCGGGGGTGGCGGCGACCCGGGCGGTGACGTCGGCGGCCCGGTCGGTGGGGGTGAGGATCTGCAGGGTGCCGGGGGCGCCGGGGCCGAAGGCCTGCTGGACGGCGGTGTAGCCGGCGCGGGCGCTGGCGTCCCCGGGCAGGACGGTGATGGACGGCATCGCGGTGCGCAGGCCGATGACAGGGGCGGCGAGGGCGATCAGTGCGGCGAGGGCGAGGGCGCCGTAGCGCAGCGGGTGCTTCCACAGGCGTTCGCCCCAGGCGGCGAAGCGCGGGGAGGCGGAGGTGTCGGACCGGGCGGACTTGGACCGGGGCAGGGCGAGGGCGTCGACGCGGTGGCCGAGCCGGCCGAGGACGGCGGGCAGCAGGGTGAGGGTGGCGGCGAGGACGAAGAGGACGGCGAGCATGATGCCGCCGGCCATCGAGCGGAACGCCGGGGAGGGGACGAGCATGACGGCGGAGAGGCTGATCAGGACGGTGGCGCCGGAGAGCAGGACGGCCTTGCCGGCGGTGTCCATGGTCTCGGCGACGGCGCGCACGGCGTCCGCGGCCCCGGCGGTGCCGCGCGCGGTGCGGGCCCGGCGGGCGGCGCGGAAGCGCACGACGAGGAAGAGCGCGTAGTCGATGCCCAGGGCGAGGGCGAACATCATGGCGAAGTTCATCGCCCAGACGGAGACCGGGAAGAGGTGGCTGATCAGCACCAGGGAGCCGGCGGAGGCGGCGAGGCCGGCCATGGTGAGCAGCAGGGGCAGGCCGGCGGCGACGAGGGAGCCGAAGGCGAGCACCAGGATGGCGAGGGTGACCGGCCAGGACATGAACTCGGACTTCATCATGGCGTCGTGGTTGGCCTTGTTGAAGTCGCTCCACAGGACGGAGGCGCCGGTGGCGTGGACGCTGACGCCGTCGGTGGACAGGGCGCCCAGCGGTTCCTTGAGGTCGTCGGCGGCGCGGACCATGTCGTCGGGCGAGGCCTTGGCGCCGGCGATCAGGACAGCGGTGCGGCCGTCGGGGCTGATGGTGGCGCCGGGCTGGGGGGCGATGACGGTGGAGACCCGGGGGTCGGCGGCGGCGAGGTCGCCGGCCGCGGTGATCACCTGCTGGACGGCCGGGTCGGTGACGGGGCGGTCGGCGGCGACGACGATCTGGATCGCGGAGGAGGCGTTGCCGGCGAAGTGCTGCTCGGCGAGTTCGCGGACCTGGACGGACTGGGAGCCGTTGGCCTGCCAGCCGGCGCCGGACAGCGCGGTGGTGACCTTGGGGGCGAAGGCGCCGAGGCCGATGACGACGATCAGCCAGCCGACCAGGACGGCCTTGAAGTGCCGGGTGGACCAGACGCCGAGGCGGCCGAGCGGCCCGGGTCGGCCGCCCTCGGGGGCGCCGCCGCTCGCGGGGGCGCCGGGGGGCGGGGCGGCGGGCCGTACGGCTTCGGCGGGGCGGTTCACGGGGGCTCCGTTCTCGGGTGTCCGGGGTGCGGACGCCCGAAAAAAATACGGGTGGGGGTATCTCGACCTGCGACAACAGCACCCATCCCGCAGTTCATTCCCCTACCGGCCGACGGCGCCCTCCAGGGGGCCGCAGGCCGGCCCGGTCGGCCCGCTAGCCGATCACCGCGTCCACCTCGACCTCCACCAGCCACCGCTCGTCGATGAACCGCGACACCTCCACGAAGGTGGTGACCGGGCGGATCTGCGCGAAGCGCTCGCCGTGGGCGCGCGCCGCCTCCCGCCACCGGCTCATGTCGGTGAGCATGATGCGGGTCCGCACGACGTCCGCGAGCGTGGCGCCCGCCTCCCGCAGGGCGGCCTCGGCGATGTCCAGGCAGCGGACGGTCTGGGCGTGGACGTCGCCCTGGCCGACCGGCGCGCCGTCCTCGCCGATCGGGGCGGTGCCCGCGACCGCGACGTAATCGCCCTTGCGCACGGCCCGGGAGAAACCGATCCGCGGTTCGAGGGGCGAGCCGGAACTGACTGTCTGTCGAGTGCTCTCCATCGCCCCATCGTGCCGCACCGGGGTGCGCGCCGGGCCGTACGCCTGCACGAACGCCCCCGCGCGCCGCCCGGCCCGCGGGCAGGCGCCCGCAGGCCCGTCGGGCCCTTCGAGGTCGAGCGGGATCGGGATCCCCACGCATCGGCCTCCGGCCCCCGAGGCGCCCCGTCGTCCGGGCGGGCGGATAAATTCCCTTGCGCCGCGACATGATCGACATAGGCTGACGGACCATGGCATGCCGCATCAGTGAACTGGTCATCGAAACCGCCGACCCCGAGCGGCTCGCCGCGTTCTGGAGCGAGGTCCTCGGCTACGTCGAAGTCGGCCGCGAGGGCGGCGGCTGCATCGAGATCGGGCCGCCCGGCACCGGCTTCGGCGGCCCGCAACCCACCCTCTTCTTCCTCCCCAACAGCGAGCCGCGGCCCGGCAAGCTCCGGCTGCACATCGACGTCAACCCCACCGACCGCGACCAGGACGCCGAGCTGGAGCGGCTGCTCGCGCTCGGCGCCAAGCCGGTCGACGTCGGCCAGCCCGCCGACGCCGCCTGGCACGTCCTGGCCGACCCGGAGGGCAACGAGTTCTGCCTCCTGCGCACCCGGCTCCAGCCCGTCTGACCCGCCCCGGGCCGCCCCGGGCCGCTACCTCGTGCGCGGCTGGTTGAAGCGCAGCATGTTGCCCGACGGGTCGCGGAAGGCGCAGTCGCGCACCCCGTAGGGCTGGTCCATCGGCTCCTGGAGGACCTCGGCGCCGGCCGCCCTCAGCCGCTCGAAGGTGGCGTCGCAGTCGTCGGTGCGGAAGATGACTCCGCGCAGCAGGCCCTTGGCGAGGAGTTCGGCGGCGGCCAGGCGGTCGTTCTCGGAGGCGTGCGGGTCGGCCAGCGGGGGCTCCAGGACGATCTCCACGCCGGGCTGGTCGGGCGAGCCGACGGTGACCCAGCGCATGCCCTCGAAGCCGACGTCGTTGCGCACCTCGAAGCCGAGGACGTCGCGGTAGAAGGAGAGCGCCCGGTCGTGGTCGTCGACGGCGATGAAGCACTGCGCGAGTTCGATGCTCATGCGCGTCACGCTACGGGAGCGCCGGGGCCGCCGTCCCGCCGGGCACCCTTCGCCTCCTTGGCCCCCTTGGCCCCCTTGGCCTCCTTCGCCCCCTTGGCGTCCGCACGGCGCACCGGGCGGGTGCGGACCTTGGCGACGCAGGCCGGGATCGCCGCGCCCGGCTCGTGGTCGCCGGCCCGGTAGGCGCTGGGGCTCTGCCCGACCAGCTCGGTGAAACGGGTGCTGAAGGAGCCCAGCGAGGTGCAGCCCACCGCCATGCACACCTCGGTCACGCTCAGGTCCCCGCGCCGCAGCAGCGCCTTGGCCCGCTCGATCCGTCGGGTCATGAGGTAGCTGTACGGGGTCTCGCCGTAGGCGGTGCGGAAGCTGCGCGAGAAGTGGCCGGAGGACATCAGCGCGGTACGGGCCAGCGCCGGCACGTCCAGCGGCTGCGCGTACTCGCGGTCCATCCGGTCCCGGGCCCGGCGCAGCCGCACCAGGTCGTCGATCGGCACCCGGCCCGCCGGGGTCGCACGGGAGGACGGCGGTACAGGCGGGGACGGCGCCACAGGCGGGGGCGGGGGCACAGGCCGGGGCGCTGACGGGGGCGGGGGCGTGGACGGGGAGGACACACCGGCCACCGTACCGAGCGCCGCCGACAGTCGCCGTCCCCCGCCCGGCGCAGCCCGCTCGCGCCCGCCCCGCCGCGCCGACCACCCTGGAGGGACGGCCGGGCGGCGGAGAGGACGGCAGGGGTGGACCGCAAGGATCAGCAGCCCGCCGCCCCGCGCGCCCCCGCCAACCGGACGGTGGTGCTCGGCGTGCTGGCCGCCACCGCCGCCGTGCTGCTGGTCCAGGCGGCCAGCGGCACCAGCTCGCGCCTGGTGCTGCTGCTGGTGTTCCTGCCCGCGCTGATGGCGGGTCTGGGCACCATCGCGCAGACGGTGGCCGTCTCGGTGTGGGTGACCGCCGTGGTCGTGGTCCACTCGCTGGTGGTCCCGCCCGGCGACCTGCCGGCCCGGCTGGGCACCCTGGTGGGCGTGGTCGCCGCCGAGGCTGCCGTGATCGGCCTGTGCGCGCGGCGGGTGCGGCGCGAGCGGCAGCTGTCGCGGATGCGGCAGAGCGCCGTCGCCCTCCAGCGCCAGCTGCTGCGCCCGCTGCCCGTCACCACCTCGGACGTGTGCCTGGACGGGCTGTACCGGCCGGTGGAGGAGGACGCCATGGTCGGCGGCGACCTGTACGACGTCGCCGAGACCCCGCACGGCACCCGGGTGCTGGTCGGCGATGTCCAGGGCAAGGGCCTGCCCGCGATCGGGACGGGCTTCGCGGTGCTGAGCGCCTTCCGGGAGGCGGCCTTCCGCGAGGCGCGGCTGCCCGCCGTCGCCGATGCCCTGGAGGCGGCGGTGGAGCGGCACAACGCGTACGCGGTGCAGAGCGGCGAGCAGGAGCGGTTCGTCACCGCCACCGTGCTGTGCGTCGGCGGCCCGGACGGGAACGCGGACGGGAACGGGAACGCGGACGGGAACGGGTCCCGGGCCCGGGACGGCTCCGCCACCGAGGTACGGGCCGTCAACTGCGGCCACCTCTCCCCCTACCTGCTGCACGCCGACGGCCGCGTGGAGCCCGTCCCCCTGGACGCCGGCATCCCGCTCGGCCTCGCCGCCCTGGCCGCCCCCGGCGAGCCGCGCCCCGTGCGGCGCTTCGCGCTGCCCGGGGACGGGGTGCTGGTCCTGCTCACCGACGGCATCACCGAGGCCCAGGACGCCTCCGGCACGTTCTACCCGGTCGAACAGGGTCTGGCCGACCTCGCCGCCACCCCCGCCGACGCCCTGCCCGAGGCCCTCGACCGGCGGGCCCGGCGCTGGAGCGGCGGCCACAGCCGCGACGACGTCACCGTCCTCGCCCTGCGCACCGCCCCGTAGCCCGCCGGACCCCGCGGGGGCGGCACGGGCCCGGGTGGGGCGCATGCGGCCGTACGGAGGTCGCATGCGGAGCGCACGGGGTCGCACGGGCCCTTCCGTGGGGCCGTCCGACCCTTGACCCCCGGCTGCGGGGTCCACCTGCGGCGATCTAGGGTGCAGACATGATCCGCACACCGATATCCGCGCCCGAGCCCGGCCCGCTCGACGGCCCGACGGACGACTTCCTGACCGACCCCGCCCAGGCGCTGCGCGTGATGATGCAGGGCAACGCCCGGTTCGTCGCGGGCAACCCCGAGCACCCCAACCAGGACGCCGGGCGCCGCGCGGCGCTCGCCCCGGCGCAGCGGCCCTTCGCGGTGCTGTTCGGCTGTTCGGACTCCCGGCTGGCCGCCGAGATCATCTTCGACCAGGGTCTGGGCGACCTGTTCGTGGTGCGCACCGCCGGGCACGTCACCGGTGCGGAGGCGCTGGGCAGCATCGAGTACGGGGTGAGCGTGCTGGACTGCCCGCTGGTGGTGGTGCTGGGCCACGACTCCTGCGGTGCGGTGGCGGCGGCGCTGGACTCCCTGGAGCAGGGGCAGCTGCCGGGCGGTTTCGTCCGGGACGTGGTGGAGCGGGTGACCCCGAGCGTGCTGTCCGCCAGGGCGGCGGGCATCGAGGACCGCGACGGGATCGTGGACGAGCACATCCGCCAGACCGTGGACCTGCTGGTGGAGCGCTCGCAGGCGCTGGCCGCGAAGATCGCCGAGGGGAAGGTGGCCGTGGTGGGCCTGTCCTACCGGCTGCGCGACGGCCGGGCCCGGCTGGTCGCCGCCCGGGGGCCGGTGGGCTGACGGAGCGCCCGCCGCGGCGGGCCTTGCCGTCCTCGGGAGTTGCCGGGCCTGCGGGAGCTGCGGGAGCCGCCTGACCTGCGGGGCTCGCGGAAACGCGATGTCCGATCACCGCCAGCGCCCCCGGCCGGGCCGGGGCAGAGTCGGTGACCGGCAACGATTCCCCATCCCGAGGACGGCAGTTCCCGTGCACAAGGTCATCGATCTCAAGGTTCTCTACTTCGGCACCCCGGTGGTGCTGATCGGTTCCCGCAACGAGGACGGCAGCGCCAACCTCATGCCGATGTCCTCGGCGTGGTGGCTGGGGCAGTCCTGCGTGCTGGGTCTGGGCGACAGTTCGCAGACGGCCGCCAACCTGCGGCGCGAGGGCGAGTGCGTGCTCAACCTGCCCTCCTCGGCGCAGGTGGACTCCGTGGACGCCCTCGCGCTGCTGACCGCCAACCCGCGGATCGCCGAGTACCGGCTCAAGCAGGGCTACCGCCACGAGCGGCGGAAGTTCGCCGCCGCCGGTATGACCGAGGTGCCCGGCGAGCTGGTGCGGGCGCCGCGTGCCGCCGAGTGCCCGGTGCAGTTGGAGTGCCGGGTGGAGTCGGCGACGGCGCTGACCGGCGGCGGGCGCACCGCCTTCGAGGTGTCGGTGGTGCGCGCCCACGTCGAGGAGAGCCTGCTGGTGCCCGGCAGCGACCACTACGTCGACCCGGTCGGCTGGGACCCGCTGATCATGAAGTTCTGCGAGTTCTTCGGCGACGGGCGGCGCCTGTCCCCCTCGCGTCTCGCCGAGGGCTGGCAGATGCCCGGGCGGCTGCCCGCCGCCGTGTGACGGGACGTCCGCTCAGCCCTCGGGCCGCCGGCTCACGGCCGCGCTACCCGCTCACGGCGCGACGGTCGCCCCGCAGGAGTCGCACACCCGCGTCGCGGGCAGTTCCAGGAAGCAGTTCGGACAGATCGCCGGCGGGCGCGGCGGGGCGGCGACGGCGGCGGCCTTGCGCTCCACCGAGGCGCGCAGGCGCGGGGCCAGGGCGGGGGTGCCGCCGTCGGCGGGCAGGTCGGCGCCGAAGTGCCGGTAGCAGGCCAGGCGGGCGGCGGCCGCGTGCTGCTCGCGGTCCATCTCCGCGGCCACCGGCGGCTGTCCGGCCACCGCCAGCACCTCCTGGTAGCCGGGGCCGACCCTGCCGTCCGTGGCGTGCACCACCAGGGCCGTCAACGGCGGGTCGCCGCGCCGGTGCGCCTCCAGGATCACCAGGGACAGCACCTTGCCGATCCAGTGCCGCTGGTTGATCCGGGTGCGCACCCCGGAGGCCTCCTGCACCGCCTCGGCCAGGTCCGCGTAGCTGATCACCGCGTGGTAGCGGCGCGCCACCTCCACCAGCGCGGGGTAGGCCGCCCTGGTCCACACGATGTGCGCCTGGCTGGCGCCGACCGCCGCGCCGTCCGACGCCCGCCAGTAGCTGTGCTGCTCCGTCATCCACCCGCCCCTGTCCGTCTTGTCCGTGTCTGTCCTCCGCAGTCCCCCGCCGCAGCGAGGCTACCCCGCCCCGGAACGGCACCCTCGGGCGGGGCCTCGCCTCGGACGGGGCTTGACTTCAAGTCCTGTTGAAGTCGTGGAATGGGTGCCGACCGCAGCCGTACGGGCAACCCCGCGGTCGATGCCCCGCCCGTACGGACCCGTACCGGGGCCGGGGCCGCCGTCTTCCCGATCGTGCCGACGGCGGCCCCGGTCCCGGGTCGCCCCGCCCCCCTCCACCCGTCCCCCTTCTACCCGTCCACCCGCCTGGGCGGGCGGGCCGCGGCTGTGAGCCGGATCACGGTTGAGGTTGACCTCGGGTCAGGGTGCAGGCTCCCCTCATCGGGCCCGACGACGACGCGGGCCCCACGGATACAGGGGGCAGCATGTCCATCACCCACCACGTCGGTTCCGGTCCGGAGCGCCCGGGGCTGCGGCGGGCGATCGAGGAGATCGTCGAATCCGGTTTCCTCGGCGTGCAGGTGCGGGTGAACGACGCGGGCGGCGAGTGGGTCACCAGTGCCGGGGTCCGTGAGCCGGGCCGCGACGGCAGGCCGCCGGTCGACGGGCACTTCCGGATCGGCAGCATCACCAAGAGCTTCGTCGCGACGTCGGTGCTCATGCTGGTGGCCGAGGGCCGGCTGGCCCTGGACGCCCCGGTGGGCGACCACCTGCCGGAGTTCGGACCGGACCGGCGGATCACGGTGCGGATGCTGCTGCAGCACACCAGCGGGATCTTCAACCACACCGGCGAGCTGGAGGCGGACGGCACGTTCGTGCCGGGGGTCCCGTGGCGGGGCAAGGAGTGGGTGGACGGCCGCTTCCGCACGTACCCGCCCGAGGAGCTGGTGCGGCTGTCGCTGTCGCGGCCGGCGCGGTTCGCGCCGGGGACGGGCTGGAGCTACGCCAACACCAACTACGTGCTGGCCCGGCTGGTGGTCGAGCGGGTCAGCGGGCGGCCGTTCGCCGAGGAGCTGCGGCGGACGGTCGTGGGGCCGCTGGGGCTGAGCGGCACGGTGGCGCCGGGCGCCTCGCCGGAGGTCCCCGAGCCGCACAGCCGCAGCTTCTACCGCTACGAGGACGCCGGGCGGGAGCGGACGGTCGACGTCACCCGGCACAACCCGTCCTGGGTCTCGGCCGGCGGCGACATGATCTCGACCACCCGGGACCTGCACACCTACTTCTCCGCGCTGATGGGCGGCAGGCTGCTGCCGCCCGGCCTGCTGGCCGAGATGCGCACGCCGGAGGCGACGGTCGGCTACGGCCTGGGCGTGTTCGCCCAGGAGACGGACACGGGCACCGTCTTCCACCACAACGGCGCCACCATCGGCTCGGCGGCGCTGATGTACGGCTCGCCGGACGGCCGCACGACCCTGACCGCCGGGCTGAACTACGTGGACGACGCCGACGTGTCCATCGCGGCGGCGTTCCAGAACGCCCAGCGACGGCTCGTCGACGAGGTGTTCGGCACCGGGCCCGGCCGCACGCAGGCCCGGGTCGCGCGGCACCCGGACCGCACGGCAGGCTGAGCGGATGAACGGAGTCACGATCGGGCAGGCCGCGGCCTACGTCGGCGTCACGGTGAAGACGGTGCGGCACTACCACCGGCAGGGGCTGGTCGACGAGCCGCGGCGCGACGCCTCCGGCTACCGGCGGTACGGGTCGGCCGAGTTGCTGCGGCTGGTGCAGGTCCGGACGCTGGCCGGCGCCGGGGTGCCGCTGGCGGAGATCGGGCCGCTGCTCGACGCCGACGGCGAGCGGTTCACCGCCGCCCTCGGCGACGTGGAGCGGCGGCTGGACGAGCGGATCGCGGAGCTGACCGCACGCCGCGACACCCTGCACCGGCTCGCCGACGGCGACCGGGCCCTGCTGCCCGACCGCGCCTGCGCGGCCCTGGAGAAGATGCCCGCGCTCGGCTTCGGCCCCGACTACGTGGCGGCGCAGCGCGAGGCCCTGGTGCTGGCGCGGGCGCTGGTACCGGAGGGCTTCGACGGCTTCCTGACCCAGCTCGAACACCGCCTGGACGACCCGGAGTTCGTCGCCCTGGCCAGGCGCGGCCAGGAGGCCGAGGCCTGGGACGTGGACGACCCGAGGATCGAGGAGCTGGCCACCGCCATGGCCGACCGCTGCCTCGCCAACCCCGCGCTGCTGGGCGACCCCGACAGCCTGCGCGCCTGGGCCAGGGCCGCCACCCAGTACCGGCTGATCGACCGTCACCGCGACGAGCAGGCCCCGGTCTCGGCCCGCCTGACGGCGCTCACCGAGGCCCGGCTGCGCGCCGCCGGCATCCCGGCCCCGCACCGGTAGCGGCCCCGCCCGGACGGGACGCGGGAGGTCGGCCCGTCCGACTTCCCGTGCCTCCTGGTCAGCGTCGGCGGCCCGGCGTCCGGGACTGGGGCGGGGGCTGGGGCGGGGCGATGGTGATCAGCGGGCGGAAGTGGGCGAGTTCGGCGGGTTCGTCGACGGGTTCACCCTCGGCCTCGATCCAGGCGTGGGCGCGGAAGGGGGCGGTGCGCACGCCCGTGCGCCAGGTCGGCCAGGTGCCCCGGGCTCGGCACAACAGGGCCGCCGCGATGGAGCGTTGGAGGCAGCCCTGGCCGGCGCAGCGCATGCTGAGCGCGACCACGGCCTGCCGCGCGGCGAGGGCCTCGGCCCGGCGGGCGGGCCGGGCGCCGCGGCGCAGCGCGAGCAGGAGGCGGCGGATCCGGGCCGGGGGGAGCCTCTCGATCAGCCGGGCCGCGCCGATCGCGGCGAGGGCGGCGGGCCGCAGGTGCCGGGGCGGGCGGCCGGCGCGGGTGGCGTGGTCGTGCAGGCTCATCCGGTGACCAGTCCGGCGGTGCGCAGGTTGCGGTGCAGCCGCTCGACGTCGGAGCGCGCCCGTTCGGCGGTGACCGGGTGGCGGCCGCCGAGGTCGGCGGCGATCTCGTCGGCGCTCCGGCCGTCCAGCAGGGCTCGCAGGGTGAGGAGCCCGGTGCGGTTGAGCTGGTAGTAGCGGCCGGAGCGCTCGTCCAGCACGACGGCGCCGTCGTCGGTCGGGGTGAGCGTCACGTCGGGGCACAGCTCGGCGGCCATTCAGGCTCCTTCGGTGGACGGTCGGGGGGTGGTGGGGTGGGCGCGCAGCCAGTGTTCGCAGGCGAGTGTCGCGTCGAGGGCCGCGTAGGGGGTGCCGGGCGGGTAGAGCCCGAGGCAGGCGCGGCGCAGTGCGTCGGGGTCGATCAGTCCGGCGCGGGCCAGGGCGCTGTCCTCGATGAGGGCGGCGAGTCGGGCGCGGTGGCGGGCGAGGCCCTGGTGGGTGTCCGGGGTGAAGTCGCCTTTGCCGGTGCGCCGCAGGAGGCCGGCGGGCAGGTGGGGGGCGAGGGCCTCGGTGAGCAGCGGCTTGTAGGCGAAGGGTGTGCCGCGGGTGGCGGGTTCGGCGGCGAGGCAGGCGTCGAGGACCTGGTCGTCCAGGTAGGGGGTGCTGTGGGGTACGCCCGACGATGCGGTGGTGTCGTTGAGTTGGCGTACGGCGGAGGCGCTGTGGCGGACGAGGTGCAGGGTCTGGTGGTGGGTGTGGTGCGGTGCCAGTGGTGGTGTGTCGTGGAGGGCTTCGAGCTGTTCGCGGACCAGGTCGGCGGCATGGGTGGTGGCCCAGGGCGGCAGGCGGGGTTCGGTTCCCCAGCCGAGGAGTTGGGTGGTGGGTGGCGGGTCGGGGCGGGTGAGGCGGTCGGCGGCGTGGGCGAGCCAGGCGGGGTAGGGCCGGGGGTCGGTGAGGGCGGCGAGGGCGTCGGGCAGTTTCCAGCGCAGGCGGGCGCGGTGGCCGCGCAGGTGGCGGGTGGCGGTGGCCGGGTGTCGTGGCAGGAGGGTGCGCAGGTAGGCGGGGAGGGCCTGGAGGGTCTCGTCGCCGCCTTCGCCGCTGAGCCGCAGTCGGGCGCCGTGGGCGGCGAGCAGTCGGGTGACGGCTTCGTCGCGGGCCCTGGTGCGGGTCCAGGCGAACGGTTCGTCGCCCTGGGGGCCGGGGGTGTCGATGTCGGCGAACATCGTGGGGAGGTCCTCGGCGGGCAGGACGAGCCGGCTGCCGGGCAGGTGGCGGGCGGCCCGGTCGGCCCAGGCGGCGTCCTCGTGGTGCGGGTCGAGGGAGCCGAGGGTGACGGTGAGCAGTTCGGCGGGGCCGGTGGCGGCGAGGAAGCACAGGGGGGTGGAGTCGAGTCCGCCGGAGAGGTCGGCGGCGATGGTTCCGCCGTCGCGGGTGCGGGCGGCGACGGCCCGCCGCAGGGCCTGTCGCAGGGCGGTGGCGGCTTCGGGTCGGGGTCGGTCCGGGGCCGGCGGGTGCCAGTGGGCGTGGGTGCGGGCGGGGCGGCCGGGGGTGAGCAGGGCGGCGTGGTCCGGCGGTACGGGGGTGATGCCGGGCCACAGCGGCTGGGTGTCGGCGGGGTGGGGCAGCGGGTGGGTCAGGCGCAGGGCGAGGCGTTCGAGGGACGGGGTGAGGCCGGCCGCGGCGGCGAGGGTGTCGGCCCGGTCGGCGAGGACGGGGACGCCGTCGATCTCGGCCAGGTGCAGGCGGTGCAGTCCGGACAGTGAGCCGCGGGCGGCGACGGTGCCGTGCACGGTGGCGATCAGGTGGAAGCTGCCGGCCAGGTCGGCGGCGAGGGCGAGGGCGTCGTAGGGGTCGCGGATGCGTGCGGCGTGGCGGCGCAGGTGGTGGGCGTCGGTGTCGCAGGTGCCGAACACGGCCAGCGCGACCGGTCCGGCCCGGGCGGTGACCGGTTCGCCGGCCGGCCAGTGGCCGAGGATCCAGGGGCGTCCGCTGGGATGGTGCAGGGCACGGCGCTCGGCCGTGCCCCGCACCGCGGCCACCGCGGCCCCGGCGGGCCCGGTTTCGGTGTCCGGCAGGACCACGAACCAGGCCTGCCGGTGACCGCTCACGGCCCGGTCCTCAGGGGGCGAGGTAGTAGCCGTGGACGTCGGACAGGTTGCCGATGTCGAAGCCGCGGGTGAGGTCGGCGAAGTCGCCGAGTTCGATCAGCTCCGGGGGCTCGTACACGTCGTCGGTCATGATGATGTCCTCTCGTTCGCAAGGGAGTCGGAGCGGGACACGATCGCCGGCCGGCGGTCTTCCACTCTTCCTGCTCGGTTCGCCGACGGACAAGCGGTGCCGGGGGCTTCGGCCGGATCCCGACGGCCCCGCGGGACTGGCCGCGGGCGCTCCCGGGACTGGTGGGCACCGGGGTTCGCGGGCTGCGGGGGCGGCGCGGGACGGGTCCGGTTTCGGCCAGCCCGGGGCCGCAGAGGTGTAGACCTGTTTGATGCCGGGCGGGGCCCCGCCTACGTTCGGCTCATGGCTGACGCATGCTTCGCGCACCCGCGGCTCGCCGCGGTCTACGACCCGCTGGACCCCGACCGCGGCGATCTCGACGCCTATCTGCGGATGGCGGAGGAGTTCGGGGCGCGCCAGGTGCTGGACATCGGCTGCGGCACGGGGGTGTTCGCGCTGCTGCTGGCCGGGCGCGGGGCCGAGGTCGTCGGCGTCGATCCCGCGCTCGCGTCCGTCGAGGTCGCGCGCGCCAAACCGGGTGCCGCGAAGGTGCGTTGGATCCACGGGGACGCGACGGGCCTGCCGCCGCTGCGGGTCGACCTGGCGACGATGACGGCGAACGTCGCTCAGGCGATCACCGACCCGACCGAGTGGCGGAGGACGCTGCGGGGCGCCTTCGGGGCGCTGCGGCCGGGCGGGCGGCTGGTCTTCGAGACCCGCGACCCGGCCGCCCGCGCCTGGGAGGAGTGGACCCGCGAGCGCTCCCACCGGGTGACGGACGTCCCGGGGGTCGGCGCGGTCGAGAGCTGGGTCGACCTGGTCGGGGTGCGCCGGCCGCTGGTGTCGTTCCGGTGGACGTACGTGTTCGCCGCGGACGGGCAGGTGCTGACCTCGGATTCGACGCTGCGTTTTTGGGAGCGGGAGGAGGTCGAGCGGGATCTGGCCGCCTGCGGCTTCACGGTGGAGGAGGTGCGCGACGCGCCCGACCGGCCGGGGCGGGAGTTCGTCTTCGTGACCCGGCGGCCGTAGCCTTCCGCCCCCACTCCCCCGGGCCGGGGGCGTCGGCGACGGCGCTTCCGAGGGTTCGGTAGCTCCGATGACGAGAGTCTTCATACGGTCGATCACCACCTCGGCGAGGCCGATGCGCAGGAAGTCGGCGGGGTCGACGTCCTGCGCGGGCGCCTCAGGTGCGGGCGGCTTGGGTGCGGCAGCGGGTGAGGGCGTAGCGGACGCGGGGGTCGGGGCTGGTGGTGGTGAGGAGTTCGCCGACCATGACGAGGGCGGTCCAGTAGGCGGCCGGGTCTCCGGTACGCGGCAGGGGTGCGGTGGAGGCGAGGGAGAGGTAGGCGGCGGCGAGGTTGCCGGTGGTGAACCAGCGCTGGAGGCCGTGCCGGTGGCCGGGGCGGATGCCGCCGATGGCGTCGACGGCGGTCAGGAAATGGGCGACGACAGCCCGTTCGGTGTCGGTGAGCTGCTTGGGGACGTCGAAGACGCCGAGGGCTTCGAGGACTTCACCGGTGTCGGCCTCGGAGTCGGGACGGGGATAGGCGAGCAGGGCGTCGTGGCACTCCCCCAGACGCCGGGCGGTCTCGGCGGGCGGGATGTCGAGGGCGAGGCAGACGGCCTCGGCGCAGGGGGCGGGCTTGTGCCCGAGGCGGGCGAGGAGGGCGTAGGTGGCGGCGGGGGTGGCGCCACGGGAGAGGGTGTGGCGGGCGAGGGTGGCGAGGTGCATGGGGGAAGGACTTTCAGGCGATGACGAGGACGGGGGTGGGGGCGGGCGCGACGAGGGCCCAGACGAACTTGCCGATACCACCCGGGCGCGGGCAGCAACCCCAGCGCTCGGCGAGTTCGTTGACGAGCAGGAGGCCACGCCCGTGCTCGTCCTCGGGGGAGGTCGCGCGCAGGGACGGACGCCCGGCCCCCGCGTCGTGAACTTCGAGACGCAGGCGGGAGTTGACGAGCGCGAAGCGGATCTCGATGTGCCGGTCCGAGGGGGCGTCGGAGTGCCGGACGGCGTTGGCGAAGAGTTCGGCGAGGAGGAATTCGGCGGTGTCGGCGTAGCGCTCACCGGCGGGCAGCCCGGAGAGGTAGGCGCGGAGCAAGTAGCGGGCCAGGGGCGCGGATTCGGCCCGCGAGTCGAGACGCGCGACGAACATGCGGGGGCGACGGGAAATGAGCATGGGGGCCTCGGGAGACGGAAGGGTGTACGAATGAAGCGCGGCATCGGCTGCGTATGTCTGACGTAGCGCCATCCAGTGGCCTGAATGGACGCCGCGAGAGATCACCGCGGCGAGCCGGTATTCGGTGGATACTTACCGAACGCCCTTGCGGACGTTGAGTTCGATCGCCACACCGCCCGACAACGGGGTCCGACTCACGGCTGATATCACAAATCGCCTCCGCGGCATGCGGGGTATGCGACGACCGCCCAGTCGAGCGAGGCCCG
Source organism: Kitasatospora sp. NPDC054795 (assembly GCF_053611565.1). Taxonomy (NCBI): domain Bacteria; kingdom Bacillati; phylum Actinomycetota; class Actinomycetes; order Kitasatosporales; family Streptomycetaceae; genus Kitasatospora; species Kitasatospora sp. NPDC054795. The sequence goes on along the minus strand of NZ_JBSHAP010000035.1, from coordinate 38,225 downwards.
ACCGGGCCTGACCGCTCTGCCTCAAGCACGCGAACCTACTGTCATTAGCCTGGCTGCACCGGTTGGTGGCGGACTAATCGTCGTCCACCCAAAGGACGTCCTGAAGGCCTTATAGAGGACTCTTGAGGGACACACAGAGGACTCACAGGCCTGCCACTCGCCCGATGAGTCCCCAAAATGTCCTGTGATTCCGTAGAGTTGATTCGTCATCAGCATGTGCGGAGGAGACCGTGCCCAACACCGCTCTTAAAGCAGCCAGGCAAGCCGCCGGCTACGCCAGCCAGCAGGCCCTGGCCGACGCCCTCACGCGAGCAGCCCAACAGCTTGGCCTTCGCGGCATCTCCGTCAGCGTGCGTCAGATCCGCCGTTGGGAATCCGACACGCCCCCTTGGCCTGGGGAGGACTACCAGCGTCTCCTGACGCACGTCCTACGGCAGTCGATCGAAGACCTGGGCTTCCGCGCCCCCTGGAACCGTGACCAGCCCACGACTGCGACCGTTGCCACACCTGCGGCCACGCCCCGCACAACGTCAACAGCCCTCCGCGGCGCACTACCTCGGCCATATGGGCCGCAAGGGAGCCAGCCAGGGACGGTCGGCTCCGACTACGCCATAGTCACCGAAGCTCACCGCCGGCTCTACCTGTCCACAACGCCAGCCGCGCTGCACCCAGCGGTGGCCGCACATGCCGACCTCGGCGCCGTGCTACTCGGGGAGACAAACGGAGTGGCCCGCAAGGTGCTGGCCGCCGCCCTCGCCGAGTCGCTGCTACTGCTCGGCCGAATCGAGTTCTTCGACCTGCGACAGCCCGACGCTGCCGACGCGACCTTTGTTCGCGCGCTTCAGGCTGCTGGCGAGGCAGACGACAACCTGCTCGGTGCCGCGATTCTTGCTCACAGCGCGTTCGTGCCTGGCTGGGCCGGCCACCTCAACGGCGCACGGGAACGTATGCATGCTGCCCGCACCTATGCTCGTCGGGCCTCGGTATCCGCCGACGTATTGTCCTGGCTCGACGCGGTCGAGGCCGAGTGTCTCACTCGATGCGGCGACCATCGCGGCGCTCTCGCTCTGCTGCGGCACGCCGAGGACGTGCTTGCCTCCGGCAGCGACGTTCTGCCACCCGATTGGTTCACCTGGTTCTCGGCTACCCGGCTGCACGCGTTCCGTGGCAACACCGAGTTGCAGGCCGGTCTGCTTCCGCAGGCCCGGACCACACTGGAGCAGACGCTCGCCGAACTCCCGGAGACCGACGGTAAGCAGCGCGTCGTCGTGCTCGCCGACCTCGCGTCGGTCGAGGCCGCAGCCCGGCGGCCAGAACACGCGTGTGCCCTGCTGGAGCAGGCCCTCGACCAACTGGCCATCACCTGGTACGCCACCGGCATGGAACGCGTGCGCGAGGCCCGACGGGCACTCACCCCATGGCAGGACACGGCGGCCGTCCGGGGTGTGGACGACCGCCTCTACTCCTGGTCAGCAATGCTCAGCTCGCTCCAGCGTTGAACTTTCCGATCAGTTCCGGAAGTTCCGCCAGCGAGTCGATCCGGAAGGTCGCCTGCTCCGCAGCCGGATCGTACTGCTGGATCCAGCCCCAGGGGCCGCGCCGGATCAACGCCGTCCGCATCCCTGCCGTCCGGGCGGGGAGCACGTCGTTGTCGAGCCGGTCACCGACGTAGAGGATCTCGTGCGGCTCGGCGGGTACCACCTCGGCGACGCGCTCGAAGAAGGCGAGGTCCGGCTTGCTCGCGCCCCAGTCGTCGGAAGTGCCGATCAAGTCGACGTCGCCCGTGAACAGTCGGCGAAGGATCGCCCCGGCCCGCACGGTCTGATTTCCGGCGATCATCAACCACAGCCCCTCCGCCCGAAGTTGAGCGAAGGCACCCCGAACATCCGGATAGAGATCATCCTCACCGAACGTTTCCGCCTGGCCGGCAGCAGCCCGCTTCTCGCGTTCCGCATGGAGGTCGAAGCCGGGGGCGAAGACCTGGAAGGTCTCCCGGTAGTCCCGGCCCTGCGCGATCACCGCGCCGAACTGGGCGACGAACGTGTGCCTCGGCACGCCCACCCAGTCGGCCCAGGTGCCGTACTCCCGAGTCTCGTCGACCAGGCACTCCCCGACGTCGAACACCACAGCCTTGATCGTCATACCTGCAGCCTAATGGGGTGAGGACGCCCCCTCGCGTCCTCTCCGAATTCCCTCCGGCGCTGGTCAATCGTCGTGGACACGTGGTCGGCCACGGGGCTCAGGCGGCCTTCTCGGCGAGGGTGTGGGCGACGAGGGCGTTGGCGTGGCCGTGGCCGAGGCCGTGCTCGGTCTTGAGCCAGGCGACGAGTTCCATGTGCTTGACGAGCGGGGAGGTGCGCACGAGATCCTTCCACTCCTCGATCGGGCGGCCGTACTTCTTCTCGACGGCGGGGAAGTAGGAGGCGGGGTTGCCCTTGGCGGCCGGCTTCTTCGCGGCGGCGGGGGTGGCGGTCATGAGCGGTTCCTCTCGGCGGGGCACGGCAAGAAGCGGTGCGGTCACGGATATGGACCGTGACCGCACCGCGAACTCATCGCCCCGCGGGGATGATCCGCGTCACACTCCGGCGGTGGCCCGGCGGCGGCGCCGCCCGGCGGGCGGGGTGGGGTCGGCGTTCCAGGCGGCGACGGGGTTGCCGAGCCAGTGCCCTCCGCCGGGGACGTTCTCACCGCGCATGACGAGGGAGGCCGGGCCGACGGTGGTGCCGGCGCCGAGGGAGGAGTTGAGCAGCACGATGGAGTGCGGGCCGGTGGTGGAGCCGGCGGCGAGGTGGACGGGGCCCAGGCGCATCACCCGGTCGTGGAAGAGGTGGGTCTGCAGGACGGTGCCGCGGTTGACGCTGGCGCCGGCCTCGACGGTGACCAGGTCGGTCTCGGGCAGCCAGTGGGTCTCGCACCACACGCCGCGTCCGATGCGGGCGCCGAGGCTGCGCAGCCACACGTTCAGGTAGGGGGTGCCGGTGATGGTGTGGCCGCCGAAGGGCATCGCGAGTTCCTCGACGAAGGTGTCGTAGAGCTCGTTGCGCCATACGAAGGAGGACCACAGGGGGTGTTCGGCGACGCGGAAGCGTCCGACGAGCAGCCATTTGGCGGCGGTGGTGAGGGCGCAGGCGGTGACGGCGGCGGCGATCAGGACGAGTCCGGCGGCGCCGAGGGCGGCGCCGAGCCCGTAGTCGTCGCGCAGTTCCTGGAGGGCGGCGAGGACGAGGTCGCCGAGCAGGGCGGCGAGGACGATGGGCAGCAGCCGGCACAGTTCGACGCCGGCGCGCGCCCAGATCAGGCGCCGGGGCGGGTCGTAGGTGCGGCCTTCGGTGCCGGTGTCGGCGACGCGGGGCAGGGCGAAGGCGGGGCGGCCGAGCCAGGAGGAGCCTTCGGGGGCGTGGGCGGGAGTGTCGGACAGTACGCCGACGAGGGAGTTGTCGGGCAGGTGGCGGCCGGGGCCGACGATGCCGGAGTTGCCGACGAAGGAGCGGCGTCCGATGTGGGCGGGGCCGAGGTGGAGCCAGCCGCCGCGCAGTTCGTAGGGGGCGACGAGGGTGTCGTCGGCGAGGAAGGCACCGTCGTCGACCCGCATCAGGCCGGGCAGGGCGAGCACGGTGGAGGCTTCGACGCGGCGGCCGACGCGGGCGCCGAGCAGGCGCAGCCACACGGGGGTGAGGAGGCTGGCGTAGAAGGGGAAGAGGGTGCGCCGGGCGGTGTCGGCGAGGCGGCTGACGGCCCAGGCGCAGAAGGCGACGCGGCCGGTGGCGGGATGGAAGCCGGGGCGCAGCGGGCGGGACAGGAGGCGGACGAGGAGCGCTATGAGGGTGGCGTAGCAGGTGATGGTGAGGGCGGCGAGGGGGACGGTGGCGGGCAGGAGTTGGAGGAGGGCGCCGGCCAGGGTGGCGTCGGTGTCGATCATCGGGTAGACGATGAGCAGGGCGGGCAGGGCGGCGATGATCGGGACGAGGCCGAGGACGGTGAAGCCGGCGCCGTAGGCGAGGTTCCAGCGGCGGGGGGCGGGGGCGGGGGTGGTGGGCCAGTCGGCGGGGGTTTCGGTGGCGGGGCGGGCCGGGGAGCCGGTCCAGTGTGCGCCGGGTGGGACGGGGGTGGTGGCGGTGACGCAGGAGCCGGGGGCGATCTCGGCGCGGGCGCCGATGCGGGCGCCGGGCATGAGGGTGGCGCGGTGGCCGATGCGGGCGCCTTCGCCGATGTCGATGCGGCCGAGGTGGAGGGTGTCGCCGTCGAGCCACCAGCCGGCGAGGTCGGCTTCGGGTTCGACGCAGGCGTGGGCGCCGAGGCGGGCGAGGCCGGTGACGGGGGGCAGGGTGTGGAGTTGGACGCCGGGGCCGACGCGGCAGCCGAGGGCCTTGGCGTAGCGGGGGGCCCAGGGGGTGCCGGCGAGGGCGGCGGTGCCGAACATGGCGGTGTAGCGTTCGGCGGCCCACAGGCGCAGGTGGACGTGGCCGCCGCGGGGGTGGCTGCCGGGGCGGATGCCGGCGGTGAGCAGGCGGGCGCCGGTGGCGGCGAGCAGGGTGCGGCCGGGGGCGCTGTAGAGGAGGAGCAGGCCGGCGGCGACGGGCCACCAGGAGCTGTGGGGGGCCCAGGCGAGGTCGCTGCCGGTGAGGTTGTCGAGGGCGATCAGGACGAGGATCCAGCGCAGTCCGGCGAGGGAGAACATGCCGAGGAGCAGGAGGGTCTGCCAGAGGCCGGCGCTGCGGGGGGTGCGGCGCACGGTGCGGCCGCGGGCGGCGGTGGTGGCGGCCGTGTCCTCGGGTGCGGTGGTGGGGCTGAGGGTGTCGAGGTGGGCGGCGAGGTCGGCGAGGACGGGGTGGGCGTACAGGTCGGCGACGGAGACGCCGTTGTGACGGGTGCGCAGTTCGGAGACGAGGCGGGCGGCGGTGAGGCTGGAGCCGCCGAGGGCGAAGAAGTCGTCGTCGGGGCCGGGGGTGGTGCCGAGCAGGCGTTCCCAGTGGCCGGCGAGCCGGCCGGCGGTGCCGTCGAGGGCCGGGGCGGCGGGGGCGGTGCCGGTGGTGGCGAGCGGCCAGGGCAGGGCGCCGCGGTCGACCTTGCCGGAGGTGCGGGTGGGCAGGGAGTCGACGAGGGCGAGGACGGGCACCAGCGGGGCGGGCAGGCGTTCCAGGAGCCGGCGGCGGGCGGTGGTGAGGTCGGGGGTGGTGCCGGGGTGGGCGACGAGGTAGCCGACGAGCAGGTCGGCGCCGGCGGGGGTCCTGCGGACGGCCGCGGCGGCGGCGCGGATGCCGGGCAGGGCCTGGAGGGCGGCGTCGATCTCGCCGAGTTCGATGCGGCGGCCGCCGAGTTTGACCTGGTCGTCGGCGCGGCCGAGGAAGACGAGGCCGTCGGGGTCGTTGCGCACGAGGTCGCCGCTGCGGTAGACGCGGGGTGAGGCGAGGGCGGGGTGGGCGCTGAACTTCTCGGCGTCCTTGGCGGGGTCGAGGTAGCGGGCGGTGCCGACGCCGGTGATGAGCAGTTCGCCGCTGGCGTGCCAGGGGACGGGGTGTCCGGCCCGGTCGACGACGGCGATCTCCCAGCCGTCGAGGGGGGCGCCGATGCGTACGGGTTCGCCGGGGAGCAGGCGGGCGGCGGTGGCGACGACGGTGGTCTCGGTGGGGCCGTAGGTGTTCCAGAACTCGCGGCCGTCGACGGCGAGGCGTTCGACGAGTTCGGCGGGGCAGGCCTCGCCGCCGACGATGATCAGGCGGACGGCGTCCAGGCATTCCTGCGGCCACAGGGCGAGCAGGGTGGGGACGGTGGAGACGGCGGTGATGCGCCGGGTCACGAGCCAGGGGCCGAGGTCGGTGCCGGCCTTGACCAGGGCGCGGGGGGCGGGGACGAGGCAGGCGCCGTGGCGCCAGGCCAGCCACATCTCCTCGCAGGAGGCGTCGAAGGCCACGGAGAGGCCGGCGAGGACGCGGTCGCCGGGGCCGAGCGGCCGGTGGGTGAGGAAGAGGCGGGCCTCGGCGTCGACGAAGGCGGCGGCGGAGCGGTGGGTGACGGCGACGCCCTTGGGGCGGCCGGTGGTGCCGGAGGTGAAGATGATCCAGGCGTCGTCGGCGGGGCCGGGCCAGGCGGGGCGGCCGCCGGGGTGGGCGGCGGCGCCGGGGTGGAGGCCGCGGCCGGGGCCGAGGACGGCGCAGACGGCGGCGTCCTGCCAGATCATCCCGGCGCGCTCGTCGGGGTCGTCGGCGTCGACGGGGACGTAGGCGGCGCCGCAGCGCAGCACGGCGAGGACGGCGATGTAGAGGTCGGCGGTGCCGGAGGGGATGCGGATGCCGACGCGGTCGCCGCGGCCGATGCCGTGGCCGGCCAGCTGCCCGGCGAGGGTGTCGACCTCGTGGAGCAGGGCGCGGTAGTCGAGGAGGGTGTCGCCGGTGTCGAGCGCGGGCGCGTGGGGGTGGGCGTCGGCGGTGGCGGCGATGATGTCGAGCAGGCTGCGGGGGTGGGCGGCCTGGGCCACCAGCCAGCCGGCCGCGGGGCCCTGGTGGGGGCGGTGCAGCGTGCCTGGGCCGGCCGTGTCGTGGCGTGCGTCCATGGATGGGTTTCCTTGGCTCCGGGGTCCTGGGGGCGCGTACGGGTGTACGGGTGTGACGCCGGATGACCCGGTTGTCACCTGCGGAGGGCGCCCACTCACCATGACTCTGCTGGGAGTCGGCTGGATGCAGCGAAGGTTCGATCAAAGGGAATTCTCATCATCGATGCCGCACAGGAACAGCAACGGTATGAATCGAATGACATTTCGCGGGTTTTCGCTCGTTTCCGCTGGTGAAGAGTAATCGCCGAATACCGGAACGGCGCGACGGGAGGGGGAAGGGCGATGAACACCATGGCGTCCGGAACGCTACCGGTGGCGAGGGGGTCGCTACCGGATCGGGGGGTTCTGGTCAGATCATCGGACTGTTCACGGTTTTCACATCTTCGCGTGGGATCCTTTCGCACACCTCGCCGCGGCTCCGTCCTGTGAGCGGGCCGGGCAAGGCCCCCTCGGACTGGGAATCGGCCGGGCATTCCACCGAGGACGAGGGGCCGCGGACAAACGCCGCCGGCCGGAACGGGAGCACGCTCGTCTGGTACGTGGCGTACGGCTCGAACCTGCACGCCGCCCGCCTCGCCTGCTACCTGCGCGGCGGGCGCCCGGACGGCGGGGCGCGGGCCCAACCCGGCTGTCGCGATCCGCGTCCGCCGCGCCGGGCGGTGGCCACCGTGCTGCCGGGCACGCTCTACTTCGCCGGGCACTCGCCCACCTGGGGCGGCGGCTCGGCCTTCTACGACCCGACTGCCGGCGGCGAAGTGCCATGCCGCGCCTATCTGGTGACGGCCGGTCAGTTAAGCGACATCGCCGCCCAGGAGATGCGCCGGAGCCCCGGCACCGACCTCGACCTCGCCCCCGCGCTCGCCACCGGGCGCGCCGAACTGGGCCCGGGCCGCTACGAAACCCTGCTGCACGTCGGCGAGTCGGACGGCCACCCGCTGCTGACCTTCACCGCCCCGAGAGGCGTGGCCGGCGCCGATCTCAACGCCCCCACCCCGCCCTACCTGCGCACCCTGGCCGCCGGCCTGGCCGAGTCCCACGGCTGGGGGCCGTGGCGCGCGGCCGGCTACCTCGCCACCCGCCCGGGCGCGGCCGGGCACTGGACGCCGCGCGCGGTGGCGGCGGTGCTGGGCTGAACAACGCCGACCGGGACCCGCCGGGCCGCCGCACCGCTTCGCCCGGGCGGGCCCGCGCTGTTGGGCCCGGCCGCGACCGGATCCCGGACCTGGTGTCCCGCGCTCAGGCCCCGGCCGGGCCGCGCCCGGCCAGCCGTGCGCGCAGGCGCTCCGCCGGCAGGGCGTCCGGGTACGCCAGGAGTGCCTCCCGGGCCCTGCGGAGAGCCTCCTGCTCGATCCCGGCCGGCAGGTCGTCGCGCTCCAGCAGGTGCAGCAGGACGAAGGGGGCCCTCGGCGTCGAGCCGCGCCTGGCCAGCCAATCCGTCGTGTGCCGCAGGAGCAGGGACAGCTGGGCCGGGGAGAGGTCCCGCCGTTCCAGCAGGGCGCAGAGGATCTCCCGGGTCTTGTTGCTGAAGTTCGCCGAGAGCCGCTCCAGTCCCAGCGCCACCGCCCGGGAGGCCTGTTCGGGGGTCAGGTCCGACCGTCTCAGGAGCGGGCACAGGAACGGCCGCTGGAAGTGGAAGGTGGTGTGGACGGCGCACAGGTCGATCGCGAGGTCGATCCCGAACCGGGCCTGGTCGGGCCGCAGTCCGGTGCGGCGGCCGAGGAGCGAGCCGAGGAGGGCCGGCTGGGCGGGGCCGGCGCGGAGCTCCGCCACCACCAGATCGGCCACCTCGGTCAGCTGCTCCCCGGTCAGTTCCCTGCGCCACAGCAGGACCTGGAGGACGCGCCGGCGGTCGGCGGAGGTCTCGTTCAGCTCCAGCCACCGGAACGCCCGGGAGACGAGGGGGCGGGCCTGCTCGGGAGTCAGCGGGCGTTCGAGCAGTCGTTGCAGTGCGACGGCCGCCGCCGGGTCGGCGGGGTCGCCGGCCAGCTGGTGCAGCAGTCCGGTGCCCGCGCCGGTGCCTTCGCCGGTGCCGGTGCCTTCGCCGGTGCCGGTGCCTTCGCTGGCCAGCAGGACGCGCAGGACGTGGCTGCGGTGCGGGCTGGCGGGATGGAGCCTGCTCCAGGCCTCGACGTAGCGGGTCACCCGCCGGGCCCGGTCGGGGGTGAGCGTGTGGCGCTCCAGGACGACGCGGAGCACCGCGCCCGCGGTGGGGACCTCGGCGTGGTGCTCCGCGAGCCAGTCGAGGCCCCGTTCGAGCGCCGCGTGCTCCTCGGGCGCCGTCAGCGTGGGGTGGCTCAGGAGCGTGCGCAGGAGCGACGCGGCCCGCAGTGTGCCGGCGGCGTCCCGGTGGTCGGCGAACCAGGCGAGGGTGCGGCGCACGGCCTCCTCCCGCTGCTCCCCCGCCGGGTTCCCGTACGTCAGCAGGTGCTGCAGGACGGCGGCGCTCGCCTCGGACGGGCGGCGCGGGCTCAGCCAGTCGAAGGCGCACTGGACCACCCGGCCGCGGGTGGGGGTGTCGTGGTCCCGCTTGAGCAGCTGTTTGAGGACCAGTGGAGCGGAGCGCCAGCCGGCGTGTCCGCGGACCCACTCCAGGGCGTGGTCCACGGCCAGCCGCTCCTGGCCGCAGGAGAGGTCGTCCCGTTCCAGGAGCGCCTGGATGACGTGGTCGGCGTCGGTCTGCCCGGCCCGCCGGGACAGCCAGGACAGCGAGGCCGAGATCAGCGGCTGCGGCACGTTCTGCGGATCGCCGAGCGCCGCCGAGAGGAACGGCCGTGCGGCGTGGTCGAGTTCGGCCCGGGTCAGCCAGGGGTGGACCAGTGCGTCCCAGGTCTCCAGGGCCGCGGACTTCCAGGGCGGGTCGAGGGTCATGGCGAGCAGCGCCTGCTCGCCGTCCCTGCCCGCGTGCTCCAGCAGCTTTCCCAGCCTGACGGCGTTGCGGGTGGCCCAGTCCCGGCAGAAGCGCTCCAGTGCGCCGGCCCGGTGGCCCGTTGCCGGCCCGTCCAGGTCGGAGGCCAGCCGCTGCAGATGGCCGGTGAACAGGGCGAACGAACGGGAGTGCCGGGACGTGGCGTCGAACAGCGTTTCGGCGGATGCGCCGTGGATGCTCCAGCCCGGTGGCGGAAGGAGGGAGTGGAGGACCAGTTCGTCCGTCACGATGTCGTGGACGACGTGGAGTTCGCCCTCGGACTCGTCCATCCACCCCAGCGAGACCAGGGTGTCGGTGACGTGCCGTCCGCCCATGACGCCCGCGGCGGTGGAGGGGTGGGCGTCGAGCAGCGCGTCGAGCGCCTCCTCCACGGCCGGGCGGGGCTGCGGGCAGATGCTGACCGCCGTGGCGAAGGCCAGGTGGGCGAGGTCGGGCAGGGCGGTGGCCAGCGGGCCGGTCGCGTCCCCGGTGCCGACGGGGGTCAGCGAGTCCTGCCGGATTCCCTCCCGGATCCAGCTGACCAGTTCACCGGGGCGCACCCGCGCGAGGTCCGGGGCGGGGTGGCCGGCGCGGATCCGGCGTTCGAGGGCGTCGGCGATGAGCAGGGCGATGACCGGACGGCGCCCGCAGGCCCGGGCGAGTTCCTCCTCCCCCCACCGCTGGAGCGCTTGCGGGGCGACTTCACGGAGGATGTGGGTGATCACCGTGGTCCGGTGGTCCTCGTCCTGGCGCAGCAGGACCTCGTCGAAGAGGAGCCCGGCACCGCGCTGGTGGAGTCGGTGGCGTGCTCCCGGGCGGGTCGAGGCGAGCGCCGCGACGTGGACGCCGCACCGTTTGGCCTCGGGCAGCAGGGCGTCGACGAGTGCCCGCAGGTCCAGCTGGGCGCAGGTGTCGAGGGAGTCGAGGACGAGGAGGACCCGGGGCCGCTCGGCCTCACGCACGACCTGCGAGAGGTCGTCCACCGTCACGGAGTTGTTCGCCTGGAGGTGGAGGACCTGCCAGCCGTCGAGATGGGCGGCCCGCGCGACCTCGAAGCAGGTCCGGGTCTTTCCCGCGCCGGCCTGTCCGACCAGGAGGACGCCTCGCGGGTCCGGTGTCGAGAGACGGCGCAGCAGGTTCCGCGGCTGGGCCTCGTGGAGGGGGCCGGGGCTGACGAAGGAGAGGCGGTCGTCCACGAGGCGGGTCTCGCGTCCGTGCAGTCCCCGGACGACCTCGTCGTGGGTGTGGATCTCCCGCAGGCGTTGCGCGGACTCCTCGCGGTCGGTGACCGCGACCGGGTCCGGGTCGACGTCGTGGGCGCGCAGGTAGCGGACGAACCTGGGGTCCTCGGACAGCCCCTGGAAGCCGGTGGCCGTCAGGCTCGCGGTCCCCCCGCGGGTGTGGTGGCTGCTGCACACGCCCAGCAGGACGTCGTCGCGGGTGAACACGCCGGCGCCGGAGAAGCCCGTCCACGGTGATGCCGGTCCGGGCCGGTCGGTGGGCGCCGCGGGGGGCGTCTCGGGGGGCGGGGAGGTCAGCGACAGTTCCAGGTCGGCGCGGCCCAGGAAGGAGCCGAGCAGCACGTCGCCGTCGATCTGCCGGGTGGTCGGCCGCATCCGGTCGATGGCGAAGTCCGGGAAGCCGACGGCGGTGAAGGCGATGCGGCCGAGCCGGGTGGGCGCGACGCCGAGCCGGATCGGCGGCAGGTCGCCGTGGTCCTCGGCCAGCACCAGCAGGGCCAGGTCGAGGGAGGGGTCCTGGTGGCTCACCACCAGGTCGACGGCGACGGGCTTGCCGCTCCCGCCGGCCGTTCCCGCCGCCGGACGGACCTCGTACGCGTAGCGCTCGGAGTCCTCGAAGGCGTGGCGCACGGAGAGTGCGAGACCGCTCGCGAGCAGGAAGCCCGAGGCGAGGAACCGCGTCCCGCCGGTCGTCCGGTCCCGTCGGGCGACCATCACCACCCTGTCCAGCATGCCGTTCGGGCCGCGCCGCATGCCCTGTCCCCCACCCGCCGTTCGGACCGTTCCGCAAAGCCTCCCCGGTGGTGACTACCGCCGTCCGCCGGGCCCCGCCCGGCGTCAGTCGGGCAGCAGGATCCCGGCCTCGGAGTTGGTCAGCACCGCACCGCCCTGCTCGGTCTCGGCCGTCAGCTCCAGCGACACCGTGTGCGTGGCGGTCCTGGCGCCGGCGGCCTTGGCCCCGCCGGAGACCACCCAGAACTTGACCCCGCCCTCGACCTCGGCCGAGGCGGTGACGGCGACCTCGACATCGAGCTTGACCGAGTTGACGCGCAGCCGCACCGGCGAACCCTCGCCGTCGGCCATCGCGGTGGCGAGCTCCTGCCGAAGCGCCCGAATGGTGTCCGCGAGCCCGATCTCCATACCCGTCCCCCTTCGGCCCGCTCCCCTGCACCGGGTGCGGCCACGAGATGATCATCAGTGGGACATGGTAGGCCACCCGCACCCGCCCGGTCCGGGCGCCCGGTGAACGGCCGCCGGGGCCGCCCGGCGGCGCGGCGCCGCGCCCTCGCGGCGGCCGTACCGTCGGGCGGCCCCGGTCCTCCCACCGGCCCTGCCCGGCCGGTCAGGTGAGGAAGGACTCGGGTCCGAAGCGGCCCCAGGCGACGAAGGCGGCCAACAGGATGTAGACCGCGTCCACCGCCACCAGCCGGTACTCCCGGCGGCGCATCCGCACGGCCGCCGCACCGGCCATCAGCAGCACCAGTCCGACGGCCGCCAGCGGCACGAACACCGGCGCGATGCCGAGCACGGCGGGCAGGACCAGCCCGGCCGCCGCCAACACCTCGACCGCGCCGATGGCCTTCACCCCGCCCGCGCTGAAGTCCTCCACCCAGCGGCCGGCGGCCCCGGCGGCGGCGATCCTCTCCTTCGGCGCGAGCATCTTGAACACGCCGCCCAGCAGGTAGGCGGCGGCCAGCAGCCCGGCGACGATCCACAGCGCGACATTCACGGCGTCCCCCTCTCCTCGCGTCCCGGCCCGGTCAGTGCTGGTACATGCCGACCTCGTAGCCGCCGCCGGGCTGGCGGAGCATCACATTGGCCCGGTTGAAGGCGTTGATGATCGCGATCACGCAGACCAGCGCGGCGAGCTGCTCCTCGTCGTAGTGCTTGGCGGCGTTCGCCCACACCTCGTCGCTCACCCCGCCGGCCGCGTCCGCGAGCCGGGTGCCCTCCTCGGCGAGTTCCAGCGCGGCGCGCTCGGCGTCGGTGAACACGGTGGCCTCGCGCCAGGCGGCGACCAGGTTGAGGCGCACCGGGTCCTCCCCGGCGTGGACGGCCTCCTTGAAGTGCATGTCGATGCAGGCGCCGCAGCCGTTGATCTGGCTGGCGCGCAGCCGCACCAGTTCCTGGACGGTGTACGGCAGGCTCGACTCGGCGACGGGCCTGTTGGCGGCGATCAGGTGCTTGAAGACCTTGCCCATGACGGGGCTGGCGAAGGGGTTCAGGCGGGGTTCCATGGGGTGCTCCTCGGTCGGTGGTCCCGTTGCTGCCCTTGAAGACAGGACAGCCCGCCGTTTTGTGACATCCCCGCGCCGCCCGCCCGCCGTGACCTGCGCCACACCGTCCGCCCGCGGGCCGCGGCGGGCCTCGGGTAGCCTGCTGGCCACGATCGGGACGGGGGAGTCCAGGGTGAGTTCGACGGATGTGGCGGGCGCGGCCGGGTACCGGCCGCTGCTGTTCTCCATCGCCTACGGGATGACGGGTTCGGTCGGCGACGCCGAGGACCTCGTCCAGGACACCTTCCTCGGCCTCACCCGCGCCGAGCGGGCCGGCACCGCGATCGCCGACCCGAAGGCCTACCTGACCACGGCCGTCACCCGCCTGGGCATCAACCACCTGAAGTCCGCCCGGGTGCGCCGCGAGAGCTATGTCGGCCAGTGGCTGCCCGAGCCGGTCGCGACCACCGCCGGGCGCCCCGGCCCGGCCGAGCACGCCGAGCTGGCGGACACCCTGTCGATGGCGTTCCTGGTGCTGCTGGAGGCCCTCTCCCCGGTCGAGCGCGCGGTGTTCACGCTGCGCGAGGCGTTCGGGTACGGCTACCCGGAGGTGGCGGAGATGGTCGGACGGAGCGAGGCGAACTGCCGTCAGATCCTCTCCCGCGCCCGCAAGCGCCTGGCCGCGTCCGAGGACGGCCCCGAGGACGGCCCCGTCCTGCCGGCCCCGGCCCACCGCGCGCAGGGCGAGGAGCTGGCCCGCCGCTTCTTCGAGGCCGCCGAGGGCGGGGACCTGGACGCGCTGCTCGGCATGCTCGCCCCCGACGTGGTGCTCCGGGGCGACGGCGGCGGCAAGGCCCGCGCACTGGCGCACTCCCTCACCGATCCGCGTCGCGTCGCCCAGCTGCTCGTCGGCGGCCTGCGCCGCATCCGCCGCCTGGGCGCGCGCCTCGCCCCGGCCCGGGTCAACGGCCGCCCGGGCGCGGTGGTGTACGACGCCGAGCAGCGCGTGGCCAGTGTCATCGAGCTGGACATCGACGCCGACGGCGCGGTGCGGGCCGTCCACGCCGTGTCCAACCCCGACAAGCTCGCCCACCTCGGGCCGGTCTCCGACCTCGGGCTGCTGCCGGCGCCGAAGTGACCCTCCGGCGAGGTCGCCCACCGGCGGGGCGGCCCCGGGCGCGGGACATGCAGCGGCCCGGGCCCGAACGCCGGACCCGGGCCGCGCCCCCGGAACTCAGGGGGTGGTGCAGACGGCGGTCGCCAGGATGGACTCCGTCGCGGTACCGGTGTTGGTGCCGCGGACGACCCAGGAGCTGCCGCTCGGGTAGGAGTCGGTGAAGAAGATCCGGAAGGCGCTGGTCTGGCCGCCGCCACCGGTCGGCACCTGGCCGGAGGGACAGGTCACGGTCGCGAACCCGTTGCCGCCCGGGGCCACGTCGACGAAGTCGCCGAAGACCTGGTTGTGCGCGGACAGCAGCGCGGGGTCGGCGGCGGCCTCGTCGTGGGGCACGACGACGCTCGGCTTGCCGGCGGGCTTGCCGTCGGCGAAGGCGACGGCGGCACTCGCGGCCAGGACACTGAAGGCGGTGAGGGCGGTCAGGACGAGGGTCTTCGTACGGGCCACGGCGGCCTCCTGGGACGTGGGGTGTGGGGTGTGGGGTGTGGGTCGGGCTGTGTCGACGGCGGACTGTTCCCCGCATCGACCCCGATCCGTACCCGAACCACCCTGACCCGCCGCCAGGGGTGACATCCGCTACCCGGGCGGAGGAACCCCGCTGCCCGGCCGGGCTAACGGGGGCCGCACTCCCCTGTTCGATCAACGACCAGCCGGCGGCACAAACATGAGTGGCCGTCACCTCGCCCAGTTCCGCCGCCGCCGGCGACAAGCCGAACGTCAGCTACTCGGGCAGCGCCCTGCGCATCGTCCGCACCCCGGGCCGCAGCCCCACCACCCACGTCCGCACCCGGGTCCGGGCACCGGTCACGCCGGCGCCCCCGCGACGGGGCGCCGGCGGGTGAACCAGCAGGCCAGCAGCAGGTTGGGCACCCAGCACAGCCAGGCGATGGCGGTGTAGGAGGTGCGGAAGTCCAGGTGCGCGGCCATGACCACGACCAGCATGAGCCGCAGGGTGACGGCAGCGAAGGTGAGCGCGAAGCTGCGGACCATCCAGCGGCGGTGGTCGACCACCCGCCCGTCGAGGATCGCCCGCAGCCCGGCGCCGCCGGTCACCAGCCAGGCGACGGCCAGGCAGGCGAAGCCGATCCCGGAGGCCGCGCCCCCGAACGCGACGGGCGCCATCAGCAGCGCGCCCGCTCCACCGACCAGGCAGCCGATCAGGTAGGTGACGCCGATGCGGCGGTGCAGGCGCGGGCGGCGTTCGCGCAGGCGGCGGGAGAACTGCCACGGCCCCACCAGCAGAGCGGTGAGCGCGCCGAATATGTGGATGTAGAGCGGCACTTCGTGACTCAGGTAGGTGGCGCGCTGCTCCTCGATGAAGACCGCAGGATCGAAGCTGAGGTACTTGGCGGAGACGGCGACGATGAGGGTGGAGAGCACCGTCATGACGGCCCAGCCGGCCCGTGTGATGCGCATGCATCCGAGTCTCGGGCCCCACGGCCGGGTCCGGCATCGGGGTTGTCCCCGAGAAAGCACCCTCAGAGAACCCTCATCTCCCGTACCGGGATGGGGAGGTGATCACCTCGGCCCGCCTCGGCTCAGCCCGGTCGGGCGGGCTGCCAGAGCTCGATCCGGTTGCCCTCGGGGTCGGTGACCCAGCCGAACCGGCCGACGCCCGCCATGTCCTGGGTCTCCTCGGCCACGTCCGCCCCCCGGGCGCGCAGTTGGGCGAGCATCGCGTCCAGGTCGCGGACGCGGAAGTTGAGCATGGTCCGCTGGCTGCGGGAGCCGAAGTAGTCGGTCCCGGACTCGAAGGCCGCGAAGACCGTCGGCCCGGGCTCCTGGCGCCACAGGCCGTGTTCGTCGGCGTCCAGCCCCAGGCAGTCGCGGTACCAGGCACCCAGCGCCGCAGGGTCGGCGGCCCGCAGGAAGTACCCGCCGATTCCCAGCACTCGTTCCATGCCGCCATCCTGCCACCGCAGTGGTCGGCGGGCCCGGAACGACCCTCCCCCTCGTCTTCGGGTGATCTTGGTCGGATGTCGGCGCGGCGTCCGGACGGGCAGGGTGTGCGGTCCGGCATGTATGTCCCGGGCCGATGATCGCGGGCGAATCATGCTCCCGCCGTCCCGCCAACTCCATGTCATCCGAGAGGATTTGATCACTATGAAGCTGGTACGACGAATCGCCGCCACCGTCGCGGCAGACGCCTGTCGCCGCGCCCCGAGGGACTGACGGATCCGCCCCGGCCCGGCGCGGGGAGCCCGCGCCGGGCCGGGGCATGTCCACGTGCCGTCACGCGGCGCGCTGGCCGAGCAGGAGGGCGGGCAGGGAGCGGCCGGCGAGGGCCTCGGCGGCGCGGGCGGCCTGAGAAGGGGCCATGAAGTCCGGGAGGCTGCGGGCGGGCACGAAGCGGGCGCCGAGCAGGCCGCTCCTGCGCTGCCCGGGGACGGTGATGAGGGTGCCGTCGGGGACGGCGCCGCCGTCGAACACCAGGGTGAGGCGCTCCAGGAAGCGGTCGGCCGGGGTGAAGTCGACGGCGAGGACGTCGGTGAGGCGGACGATCAGGCCGGTCCCGGCGTGCAGGTGCCGGGCGGCGGCCAGATGCGGGGGCTCGTTGGGCTTGGCGGAGCCGCCCGGCAGGATCATGCCGTCCATGTAGTCCGGGTCGACCAGCAGGACGTCGCCGCGCCGGTTGCGGACGAGGACGAGGCAGCCGAGCCGGCAGACGGGGGGCTTGGCGAGCAGGCGGGGATCTTGCACGGGGGAGGTCGCTTTCTCGACGCGGTGGGGGATGCTCAGTCGTCGTGGGTGAGGCGTTCGTAGCGCAGCCCCTTGCGGAGCAGGTCGACCATGCGCAGGAGGTCGAGCGGGCGCGCGGTGAGGCGCAGCAGGTAGCTGCACGTCAGGCGACCCTCCGCCCAGTCGACTTCGAGCGTGGGGAGCTCGACGCCGCCGAGGGCGAGGACGGTGGCGAGGTCGTCCAGGACGTCGGCGGCCTGCCGGCGCTGCTCGGCGGTCGCGCGGGAGAGGGTGGACATCTCACTTCTCCCCGGGCCGCTTGTGGACCTCGAAGGTACGCCAGGCGCTGTACGCGTCCCCGAAGAAGACGAAGGAGGCGAGTTCGCCGGTGGGCCGGTGCAGCCACTCGCCGGTCATCTCGTTGCGGACCCGGTAACGGTCGGCCTCGGCGTCCCAGCGGACGCCGTAGCCGTGGAGGCGAGGGAGTTGGTCGTGGCGCATGGGGGAACTCTCTGCGATCGGAGTTTCACGTTCTGTGCATATGGTGGCGCAAGGTCGCCTACCATCGGAAGCGGCCTGCTACTTGCCGAGGGGCCGCAGGGAAGTTGAGGGGCTGCCATGAACAAGAAGAAGATCGACCCCGAGTCGAGCCCGTGGGCACCCTTCGGAATCCAACTCCGCGCCTTTCGAGAGGCCAAGGACATCCTCCAGGAGGACCTGGCTCCGCTCATCGGGTGCTCGCCGTCGCACCTCTCCTACGTCGAACTTGCGCACCGGCCCCCGAGTCGCAAGCTCGCCGAACTCTCCGACATCGCGCTCGACACGGGCGGCACCATGATGCTGATGTGGTATCAGCTGAAGAACGCCGCAATCCTGGAGGGCTTTCCGGAGTACGCCCGGTACGAGGCGCTCGCGGAAGAGATGAGGATCTTCGAAGTCGACCTCGTCGCCGGACTTCTGCAGACCCGGGGATACGCAACCGCCGTTCAGATGGGTTTCGTCAGGCAAGGCCTTTCATCCCAGAAGCTGGCCGAGGAACGCATCGAATTCAGGCTTGCCCGGCAGCAGGTCCTGGGGCGAACGCCTCCCCCACTCGTCCACGCGGTGCTGGACGAAACGTGCCTCAGGAGGATCATCGGCGGACGCAATGTGATGGTCGAACAGCTGCTTCACCTGGAGCAGTTGTCCTCTCGGCCCAACGTGGTCATCCAGGTGGCTCCGTTCTCCATGGGCGAGAACCGGCCGTTCACACACATGACGTATCTCCTTACCATGCCGAACCGCAAAGTTCTCGCTTACGGCGAAATTGAATCGCGTGGCTACATCGACCGCGATGCCAAGTCGGTTGCCACACTCGCCAGGAGCTACGATCGGCTTGCGGTCGAGGCCCTCGGCCAGGCCGAATCGCTGGCTTTCATCCGTGCGGCAAGGAGAGACCTGGAGTGGATGTCGACCTGACCGAGGCGTCCTGGCGAACGAGTTCGTACAGCGGCGCAAACGGCGGCGCATGCATCGAGGTCGCCGACGGCTTCGCCGGCGTCATGCCCGTGCGCGACTCCAAGGACCCCTCCGGCCCGGCCCTCCTCTTCCCCGCCTCCGCCTGGCAGGCCTTCGTCACCGCCGTCCGCACCGGCGAGTTCGACGCCCGCTGACCACAGCCCTCGGCCCCGCCGCCCCAGCCCAGGGGCGGCGGGGCCGAGGTGTGCGCAACTGCGCAGCGGGCGGCTCTTTTCTGCCAAATTGGTCTCTACCATTGCCCCGAATCCGGGATTCCGGAAGGCTCGCCGCCGAGCACCGGGAAGCGGACTCCGGTGTTCTCCCTTGAGCGAGGAAGACATCGACATGGCACTTCGCAAGGCGGTTTCCACCATGGCCCTGGCCGGGCTGCTCACGGTTGCGGGCGGTCTGATGGCCGCCCCCGCGGCCCAGGCGTCCACCACGAGGACGACCGGTTACACCTACGTCGGCATGTACCCGAGCGGCGCCGCGTGCGACGCGGCCGGCAAGGCCTATGTGGCTCGCGGGGAGGCGGTCGGCTACTTCTGCGACGTCGCCCCGAACACCGCCCGCCTCTCCGTCTGGTTCTACTAGAAACCACCGGGTGACCGTCTGAGGGGTGGGGAACCCGCGGGGGCGGGGTACCACCCCACCCCCCA
>NZ_JBSHAP010000035.1:0-19291 GCF_053611565.1 Kitasatospora sp. NPDC054795 | reverse complement strand
GGCGGGGCCTCGACTACGCCCCCCCCCCCCCCCACACCCCCCCACCCGTGCTTGGTTTATACATACCCCCTCCGGCGGGGCGCGGGGGGGGGGGGGCGCCCGCGGGCCCCCCCCCCCCCCACCCCTCCCCCCTGCCCCTCTCCCCGGCTCCGGTCACCGGTTGGCGGCGGGGCCGGTGGCTGCGGTCAGAGCCCGAAGTTCCAGTCGACGATCATCTGCAGCAGGTCCTTGCGCTCGTCCACGAAGTCCATCGCGATCACGCCGTAGTGCGCGCGCTGGGAGATGCGCGGCGTCAGGTAGTCCTGGATGGAGGGATTGACGACCTTGGCGATCCTGTACGGGGTCTCCGGGAAGCTGCTGGAGCTGGCGAAGTGGAGGTAGAGCTTGCCGTCGTTCTGGCCGTAGAACGCCGTGTCCAGCCCTTCCCTGACCCGCTGGACCTTGCGGCTGGACCCGTCGCTCCACGCGTCCTGCAGCCAGATCCGGGAGTCGTCCCCCCACCGCAGCGGGTCGTAGCGCCCGTCGCCCCAGGTGAAGTCCGACATGATGGGAACGATCTTGCCGCGCACCTGCCCGAGCGTGGGCAGTCCGCCGGGCAGCTGTCCGGCCTTGGGGAGCCAGAACCAGGGCCGGTAGTTGCCCTTCCCGTCCATGCCGTCCATGTAGTAGTTGAAGATCTCGCTGAAGCGGTAGTCCTGCCCCTCGGTGTACTCCTTCTTGATCCGCATGATGATCGTCTCGCGGGGGTTGGACTTCAGGAAGTCGATGCAGAGGTTCAGCACGTCACCGAAGTTGATGTTCTGGTAGATCTTGTCGTGGTGGATGGTGAAGACGTCGCCCATCACCCGGCACCGGATGTCGAGGAAGCGCACGCCCGCCTGGAGCTGCTGGTTGATGCGCCACTCCTGGCACTGGGCGAAACCGAAGGCGCCGCCGTCGTACAGCGCGCAGGTCTCATGGGTTCCGGGGATCGTCAGCTGCGACAGCTTCACGTTGTCGCCCAGCAACGACATCCACTTGTCGGTGGGGCGGTGGACGAGGCGGTCCGGCGCGGCGACGGCCGACGCGCCCGATCCGGCGATGCCCAGGGCCCCGGTCGTGGCCGCGAGCGCTGCACCCCTGAGAAGGGTCCTACGGTTGATCGACATGCAAGAAGCCTCCGGACTCGGGGCCCCGATGGTGATCGGGCGTGAACGTTCTCCTTTCCGACTCCAACGGACCTCCGCCCGAGGCCGGTTCATCGTCCGCGAACCGAACGGCCGCCACCCGCACCACACCACACCGCGCCGCCGACCGCCGACCGCCGACCGCCGACCGCCGACGGGCCCAGGAGCAGGAAGCCGGCCGGGCCGACTTCCCACTCCGCCCGGCGTGCCCACGCACGCCCGCTGGAGGGGCCCGCGCCCGGCGCGGCGGCGGCACGCGGAAAACCCGGTGCGCCCGGCGCGACACCTCGGTAGCCTGCACCGCCATGGCATCGGAACTGGAACGCCCCCCACTCCAGGCGGACGAACGCACCGCGCTCATCGGCTGGTTGGACCTGCAGCGGAAGATCCTGCGCTGGAAGTGCGAGGGGCTGGACGACCGGGACGCGCACCGGGCGGTCGTCCCGACCTCGCCGGCCATGACGATGGCCGGCCTCGTCTCGCACATGCGCTGGACCGAGCACCTCTGGCTGGAGGTGATGTTCCTCGGCGGTGACGAGAAGCAGAACCCGTCCTTCGACGAGTCCACCGAGGACGCCGACTGGCACACCGACGGCCGCCCCCTCGCCGACCTGCTCGCGGAGTACGCGGCCCAGTGCGCCCGCAGCAACGAGATCGTCGCGGCGGCCTCCCTGGACGACGTCGGCCGCAAGTCCGGCTTCCGCGCCGGCGGCGCCAACCTGCGCTGGATGCTGATCCACCTCGTAGAGGAGACCGGCCGCCACGCGGGGCACGCCGACATCGTCCGCGAGCTCCTCGACGGCTCGAAGGGCTACTACTAGCGGCTCCACCGGACTTCACCGCTTCCGCCGACCGGCGGCCCGGGAGCGGGAACCGTGGCCCGGGAACGGGAACCGCGGCCGGGCGGGTGCGGGACGCTCCACCAGGTTCCCCGCCCCGCGCCGGACCGGCCGTGAAGGGGCCCGTGACCGGGCAACTCCCGGTGATCCGGATGCCGCTGACGCCCTGCTAGGGTCCGGACCCGTGACGGACAGGGTGCGGAAGCAGTACGAGGCGATGCGCGGGCACTTCCACCGGGCCGCCGGGCAGCGCGGATTCACGCTCGACCCCGCCCAGGAGCTCCCGGTCGAGCGGCTCAGCCGGCTGGCCGGCGAGCTCGCCCACCCGGCCCGGCGGCTGCGCCGCGGTCCGCGGCACCTCTACCTCTGGGGCCCGGTCGGCCGCGGCAAGAGCTGGCTGGTGGACACCTTCCTCGACGGGCTGGCGACCCCGCGCAAGCGGCGGCTGCACTTCCACGACTTCTTCCGCCGGCTGCACGAGGGCGTCGCCCACCACGCCGGGAGTCGCAGCGCGGACGGCGCGGCCGTGGACCGGGCCGTGGACGAGCTGCTCGGCGACTGCCGGGTCCTGGTCTTCGACGAGTTCCACGCCCACGACGCGGGTGACGCGATGCTGGTGGCCCGTCTGCTGCACACCCTGCTGGACCGGCGGATCACCCTGGTCACCACGTCCAACTACCCGCCCGCCGGGCTGATGCCCGACCCGCTGTACCACCACCTCTTCGAGCCGACGATCAGGCTGATCGAGGAGCGGATGGACGTGGTCGACGTCTGCGGGCAGGTCGACTTCCGGCGCCTGCCCGGGTCGGAACGCGCCCACGGGTTCGGCCTCGGCGCCCGGCTCCGCCCCGGCGACGAGGCCTCGGCCGGCCTGACGGAGCCCCGGCCCGAGGAGGCGGCTCCGGTGGCCGCCCACCACCGCGAGCTGCCGGCCCGGGCGGTCCGCGAGGACCACGTGTGGTTCGGTTTCCCGGAGCTGTGCGAGGGCCTCACCTCCGTCGCGGACTACCTCGCCCTCGCCGACCGCTTCCCCACCGTCGTCCTCGACGGCGTCCCGCCGCTCACCGAGGCCTCCCCCGACGGCCGCCGGCGCTTCGCCAACCTGGTCGACGTCTGCTGCGACCGAGACGTCCGCCTGGTCCTGATCGGCGCCGACCCGCTCGCCGGCTCCGCCCTCATGCGCGACCTCGACCGCACCGCCAGCCGCCTCGCCCTCCTGCGGCACCCGGCCCCGCAGACGGGGGTTCGAGGACAGACCTAGCTTCGGGTGAAGGTCCCGAGGCCCTCGTGGTCGAGCTGTTCGACCACCACGGTGGAGGCCCGGCCGTCGGCGCCCACGGTGAACGTCACCCCGGACAGGCCGACGGCGTTCTCCCCGCGGGTGCGGAAGCTGAACACGTCCCCGGCGTAGTGCTGGAGCGGGAACTGCAGGTCGTCGGGGCCCAGGCTCATCACCAGGGCGCCGCCGTTGCCGGTGGTCACGGTCAGCGGGCCGTAGTAGCCGTTGGCGTACGTGCCGACGTAGGCCGCGTCGGGCCTGGCGGGGGCGGCGTCGGCCGGGGGCTTGGTGTAGTCGGTGGGCGAGACGCCGGTCAGCGCGGCGGCGGGGACGACCTTGCCGAAGAAGGCGAGCCAGTCGACGGTCTCGTGGCCCTCCTCGGCGAGGTCGAAGAACTCCTCGGCCACCGCCTCGGGCAGGCCGACCGGCTGGCCGTTGGTCAGCACCACGATCCCCAGCTGTTCGGAGGGCAGCAGGGTGACCACGGTGGCGGCGCCCAGTTCGAAGGCGCCGGAGTGGTTGAGCCGCAGCCGGCCGCCGTTGTCGCGGCCGACGTTCCAGCCCAGGCCGTACTGGCCGGGGTTGCCGTCGGGTGCGGACGGCGGGTTGGAGAGGCTGTGCGGCAGCCAGGTCTCGCCCAGGGCGGCGGTGTCGACGATCTGCTTGCCCTCGAAGGAGCCGTCGGCGAGCTGCAGCCGCATCCAGCGGGCGAGGTCCTGGACGGTGGAGCTGACGCCGCCGGCCGGGGACTGCGGGTCGGCGTTCTCGGTGGTGCTGACCTGCCAGCCGCTGCCGCTGCCGCCGGTGCGCACGTGCGGCACGGCCTTGTCGGCCGCGTTGTCGTAGGCGGAGCGCAGGGAGCTCGTGGAGGTCATGCCGAGCGGCTTGTAGAGGGTGTCGGCGGCCAGGGTCTCCCAGGTGGTGCCCCTGGTCCTGGCGACGGCGACGGCCGCCTCGGTGAGGCCGTAGTTGGTGTAGGCGTAGGTGGCGCGGAAGGGGGCCAGGGGCTGGTCGCGCAGGTGCTGGAGGATGTAGTCCCGCTGGTAGCCGAGGTCCTGGAGGAGGTCACCGGCGTGGTCGGGCAGGCCGCTGCGGTGGGAGAAGAGGTCGGCGATCGTCACGTGGCGGCCGACCCAGGGGTCGGCGAGGGTGAAGCCGGGGTCGTGGGCGATGACGGGGTCGTCCCAGGCGACCGCCTTCTGGCCGACGGCCGTGGCGACGACGGTGGAGGAGATCGGCTTGGAGACGGAGGCGAGCTGGAAGACGGTGTCGGGGTCGACGGTGTCCGGCTTGCCGAGTTCGCGGACGCCGAAGCCCTTGGCGTGGACGACCTTGTCCTTGTGGACGACGGCCAGGGCCAGGCCCGGCACGCCGGTTTTGCGCAGGGCGTCCTGGACGTAGGCGTCGATCCGGTCGACGGCGAAGGCCACCTGCCGGTCGCTCAGCTGCGGTGAGGGCTGCGGCGGCGCGGTGGGCACCGCGCCGGAGGAGCCGGGGGCGGCCTCGGGGTCGGAGGCGGCGGAGGTGCACCCGGCGAGCAGCAGGCCGGCCAGCAGGGGCGCGGCGATGCGGTGTCCCGGCCTGGCGGCGGTGCGGCGGTGCATGCGGGTCCTCCCTCGTCCGGGCGGCACGGGCCGTGCGCCTCATCGCGTGAGTACGTGAGTATTCGACGGCCCGGCGCGGCCCGGGCGGGCACCGCGCACCGCCGTGGGCGCGTTCACCCGTGCGGCGGCGGGGAGGGTCGGGGCGGCCCACCGGGGCCGCGCGGACGGTGCGGAGCGGGAGGTCGGCCGGGCCGGCTTCCCGTGCACGCCCGCTGCCCCGTCCCTGCCGGACGACCCCGCCCTCTACTCGACGACCTCGGCCTTCTCGATGACCACGTCCTCCTTGGGGACGTCCTGGTGGCCGCTCCTGGAGCCGGTGGGCACGGTCTTGACGGCGTCCACGACGTCCTGGCCCTCGACCACCTCGCCGAAGACGGCGTAGCCCCAGCCCTGGGCGTTCTTGCCGCTGTGGTCGAGGAAGCCGTTGTCGGCGACGTTGATGAAGAACTGGGCGGTGGCCGAGTGCGGGTCCCCGGTGCGGGCCATCGCCACGGTGTACTCGGTGTTCTTCAGGCCGTTGTCGGCCTCGTTCCGGATGGGGGCGCGGGTCTTCTTCTGCCTCATGCCGGGCTCCATCCCGCCGCCCTGGACCATGAAGCCGTTGATGACCCGGTGGAAGACCGTCCCGTCGTAGAAGCCGTCCCTGACGTACTGGAGGAAGTTCTCCACCGTTGCCGGGGCCTTCTCCGCGTCGAGGCGCAGGACGATGGCGCCGTGGTTGGTGCTCAGTTTGACCTTCGACACGATGACCTCACTGTACGGGTTGCGGCGGCTACGGAGTGCTCACGCGCATTGTGGCAGGAGGGACGGCCGGGCACCGTCGAGGCGCCTCAGTTGGCGAGGGTGAAGTCGCCGCCGACGGGGGCGGCGAGCTTGTCGATGCCGGTGAGGGCGGTGAGGGTGGGCACCGGGGTGCTGCTGTCGGCGGTGGTGCCGTCGCCGAGCTGGCCGGAGCCGTTGCTGCCCCAGGAGTGCACGGTGCTGGTCCCGGACAGGGCCACGGTGTGCTCCCGGCCGCCGGCCACCAGCCGTACGCCGCTCAGGCCGGGGACGGTGACGGGGGTGACGCGGAAGACGGTGGTGCCGTCGCCGAGCTGGCCGGCGGTGTTCTGGCCCCAGGCCTTGAGGCGGTGGTCGGTGTCGACGACGGCCATGCTGTGGTTGCAGCCGGCCGCGATCCGGGTCACCCCGCCGGTCCAGGCCCCGTGGGTGGCGACGGGGGTGTAGCGGTTGATGGTGGTGTTGTCGCCGAGCTGGCCGGTGGCGTTGTAGCCCCAGGCCTTCACGGCGGCGCCGGCGCCGGGTGCGCCGACCAGGACGAGGTTGTGGCTGGCGCCGGCGGCGATCCGGCTGACGCCGGTCAGTCCGACGACCCGTGCCGGGAGGCCGCGGTTGGTCGAAGTCCCGTCGCCCAGCTGGCCGTTGCTGTTGTAGCCCCAGGCCCAGACGGTGCCGTCCTCGCGCAGCGCGAGGCTGTGGTGGAGGCCGGCGGCGATGGCGACGACCTTATGGAGGCCCTCGACCCGCACCGGGACGCCGCTGTCGGCGCCGGTGCCGTTGCCGAGCTGGCCGTGGTTGTTCTGACCCCAGGCCCGGACGGTGCCGTCGGCGAGCAGGGCGAGGCTGTGCGCGCCGCCGGCGGCGATGTCGGTGGCGTCGGCGAGATCGACCACCCGGCCGGGCGTGTTGTGGCTGAACACGGTGCCGTCGCCGAGCTGGCCCGAGCCGTTGACGCCCCAGGACTGCACCGTGCGGTCGGCCAGCAGGGCCAGCCCGTGGCCGAGGGTGGCGCCGGACCCGCCGGCGGCGATCTTCACCACGTCGGCGCTGGTCAGCCCGAGCACGGCGGTGGCCGTGGTGCGGAGGTCGGCCCAGGTGCCGTCCCCGAGCTGGCCGGAGCGGTTGTTGCCCCAGGACTTCAGGCGCTTCTCTGCCATGCGACGATGCCTCTTTACTTGTATGACAATAAGTCAAATCGTCGACATGTCAGACCTGTTGACGAGTCCACGATCATGGACCGACGCTACCCACGCGCACGTCACCGGCACGGGAAACGGCGGCGCCGGCCACTCGATCGGGTGATGGCGGCCCTCTGGCGCGGCTGACGGCCGTACGTCCCACGGCGTATGGCGCGGGACGTACGGCTCAGCGGGTGCGGAAGGCCTGCCGGTAGGCGCCGGGGGTGGTGCCGGTGCGGGCACGGAAGCGGCGGCGCAGGTTGACGGCGGAGGTCAGGCCGACGCGGGCGGCGATCGCGTCGAGGCCGTGCGGCACGGACATGGTGTAGCCGCCGGTGGTGGGCACCGGGCCGGGGACCTGCGTGCAGGTGGCGAAGGTGCAGTGCTGCGGCAGGCCGGGTCTCGGTGTGCCGAAGACTTCGGCGGCGCAGCCGAGTTCGAAGGTCGACTGGACGAACCGGACCAGGGCCACCACGCGGTGCATGGCAGGAAAGTACCCCAGGGTGTCGCGGTGGGGCCTGTCCGGGCCGGCCGGGGCGCGGCACCGTTGCGGGCATGTATCCGGAGATCCTTGCCCAGCAGGGCTACACGTCCGTGTCCGTCGACGAGTCCCCGGTCCGCGAGCTGTTCCCCGGTGTCCGGCTGCGGGCGCTGTGGCGGGGGCCGGACGGTGCGCACGCCCATGTGCTGGAGATGGCGGCGGGCTCCGGCTGGCCGCACCGTGACGTCCACGAGCCGGGGCCGGAGGAGGTGTTCGTGGTGGCGGGCGTCTTCAGCGACGGGGCGCGGGACTACCCGGCCGGTACGTTCCTGCACGCTCCGGCGGGGTCGTGGCACGTACCGTCGACGGCCGTCGGCCGCACGCTGTTCGTGTTCTACCCGCAGGGATAGGGCCGCGGGGCGCGAGGGGGGCGGAGCGGGGGCGGGAGGCCGCCGGGGGCCGCCGGGGGCCGCCGGGGTCGGGCTTCCCGCCCCGCTCCGGGCCGGTCAGGAGCCGGGGTTCAGCGAGGCGTTGACGTCCTTGAGGAACTCGGCGACGGGGCGGCCGAGCAGGTCGGAGCTGTCGAGGGAGACACCGTAGCGGTTCTCCAGGTCGGCGAGGACGCCCAGCACGCCGAGGGAGTCGACGCCGAGGTCGAGGAACATGCGGCCGGGGTCGGCGAGTTCCTCGGCGGTGACCTGGACGCCGGCGCGGGTCCTGACCAGGGTGGCCAGTTCCTCGTAGGTAATCTCCGTGGCCATCGGGCCCTCCGGGGGGTGCGTGGGTGGCAGGGCCGACGGCGGTCGGGTCGTTCAACGGGTGGCCCTGTGGGCGCAGTTGTACGGGCCCCGGAGGCGCCAGGTCCAGCTCGTTCACTCGTACGTGTGCGGGCTTCACGGGGATGGTCGGGGCGGCCCGCCGCGGCCCCTCCCCCGGGGTGTCGGAGCCGCGTTCCGGCGCGCCGGTCGACGGACCGGCGGGCGGTCGGGCGGCGAGCAGCGGGGCGAGTTCGGCGGCCCGCCCGGGGTGGAGGGCGACCTTCTCCTCGTGCAGGGCGAGGACCTGGGCGGCGGCCGTCAGCGGTGCGTCCGCCCGTGCCGCCGGGACGGCGGGGTGCGGGGGCGTGGTTCGCCGCCGGGCCGGGTGCCGGTGGCCCGGCCCGGCGGGCTCAGGCCGCGCCGAAGTGCCGTTTGGTGTCGGCGATCAGCGTCCGCTGGAAGGCCGCTCCGGGCATGTCGGTCAGTGCCGCGGGGCGGCGCAGCAGTGGGGCCGGCTCGTAGGCGAAGGTCCAGGTGAGGCGGGTGCCGCCGCCCGGGAGGGGTTCGAGGAGGTAGTCCTCGCCGAAGCGCCGGTACAGCGGCAGGGAGGCCTCGGTGACGCAGAACGCGTGCCGCGTGCCCTCCTCCCAGAGCGTGAACTCCTCGCGCAGCCGCAGCGTCCCGAGCGCGGTGATCTCCCGGGTGGTGCCGACGCCGTGCGGGGCCGGTGAGGTGTAGCGGCCGCCGGCCAGGGCCCGGCACCAGGACAGCGGTGCCGGGCCGGCGAGCCCCGCCCACACGCTCCGCGGTGCCACCGGCAGGTCCATCACGTGGCGGTGGCGGTGCGGGGCGGTGTCGAAGAAGGAGGCGTCGAAGCGCTCCAGTGCGAACCAGGGCATCGGGGCCTCCTCGTGGCGGTCGGGGGATGCGCCCGAGCGTACCGGGCGGGGGAACGGGGCTCCCCGTCAGGTCGGGCGCCCCGTCGGGCCGGGCCGTCGGGCCGGTCCGGGCCGCCGGCCCGGGGCCGTCAGGCGACGCGGTGGGCCAGGCCCGGGTAGTCGGCGACCAGGCCGTCCGCGTCCAGCAGCAGGTCCGCCCGGTAGTCGCCGGAGGCGTAGCGGACGGTGGCGCGGCCGTCCTCGTGGCGGTGCAGGTGGGTATAGGTCTGGCGGGAGGGCACGACGACCAGCTCGGGCACGCGGATCCAGGCCATCAGGAAGTGGTGCTCGCCCGGGCCGCGGTGGAGGGCGTGGCGCAGGACGGGCGGGGTGTTGGTGAGCGGGGACAGGCCGAGGTCGCAGTCGAGGGCGCCGTCGAGGTCGGGGCGCGGGGTGCCGTCGACGGTCCAGTGGCCGGTGGTCTCGTCGCGGCGCAGGTCGAGGGTGCGGACGGTGTCGGGGGTGCGGGCGGTGACGTGCATGCGGCGGGTGGTGAAGCCGTCGCCGGTGTCGAGTTCGTAGTCGAGCCAGTACGGGGCCGGTTCGGCGGCGGCGACGCGGCCGCGGGCGGTCAGGGCGGTGGGGCGCAGGTCGATCCAGGAGGTCTCCAGGCCGGCGGTCTCGGTGACCCGCCAGGTGGGTGCGGCGGTGCGGGCGGCGGGGTGGTGCGGGTCGGGGGCGGTGCGGCTGTTCATTCGTGCACGGTACTGCCGGGTGCCGACAGCGGCCCCGACGGGCCGTCAACGCGGGGGGTTCATTCGTTCGGGTGAGGGTGGGGGCCGGGCGTGCCTCGTGCGGGGCGGGGCGGGGTCCGGGGCGGCGGCGGGCCCGGTCCCGGGATCTCCATAATCGCGTGGGTGATCACATCCTGTGACGAAGCGGTGGCCCGGCTGCGGGCCCTGCCCGGACTGTCGTGCTGCGCCCGCCCCCTGAACGTGCTGCCGCTGCTGCGCACCGGCTGCCTGTCCGCGGTGGTGAGCGTGGAGGGCCCGGACGCGGGCTGGGCGGGCGAGTTCGGGGCCTCCTTCCATGCGCTGGAACCGGACCGGGGGGTGCGCGACCACACCTCGGCGGGGGCCGGGGTCCACGCGGTGCTGCGCGCGATCGCCGGCACCCCGGGCGAGGACGCGGGCGCGGCGGGTGGCGGCTGGCGGGGCCGGGAACTGGCGCTGCTGCCCTACTCGGCGATGAAAGCCGAGTGGCGCACGGCACTCGGCGCGCTCGGCACCCGCCTGCTGGAGCCGCCCTCGCGTGTGGACCTGCCGATGCTGGGCGACAAGCGGGCGCAGCGCGCGTGGCTGCGGTCGGTGGGGGCCGCGACCCCGCCGGACGCGGTGGTCCCGGCGCTCGACCACCGGGAGCTGCGCCGCCGCTTCGGTTCCCCCTACGTGGTGCAGACGCCGGTGGGCTCCAGCGGCAAGGGCACCCACCTGGTCGTCGACGAGGCGGACCTGCGCCCGATCCGCCGGGTCGGCGGCGGGCCCTGGCTGGTGAGCGGCTACGTCGAGGGCGTCGCGGTCAACCTGCACGTCCTGGTCTCGGCGGACAGCGCGGTGCGGGTGCTGCGCCCGTCCGTCCAGCTGACCCGTATCGAGGGTGTCGGCGCGCCTTTCGGTGCCTACTCCGGCTGCGACTTCGCGGCCCCCGCCCTGCTGGCGCCGCTCGCCCTGGCCCGGGCCGGCACCGCGGCGCGGCGCGTCGGCGAGGCACTGGCCGCGCTCGGCTACCGGGGCCTGTTCGGCGCCGACTTCGTCCTGGACGGCGAGCGCCCGCTGCTGCTGGAGCTCAACTGCCGTATGCAGGGCTCGACCTGGCTGCTGGGCGAGCTCGAACTGGCCGAGCACGCGCTGCCGTCCGCGCTGCGCCACGTCCTGGAGCTCTACGGGCACGCCACCGGCGGCGAGCCGCGTACGGACGCGGCGGGCGCCGTGCAGCTGGTGGTGCGGCACACCGGCGTCCCGGTGCGGGTGGCGGCGGCGCCCGGCGGCGGTCTGCACCGGCTCAAGGACGGGCGGCTGCGGTACTGCGGCGCCGGGTTCGGCCTGCTGGAGTGCGGGCCGGACGACTGCGTGCTGCTGCAACTTCCCTCCCCCGGAACGGTGCTGCTCCCCGGGGTGCCGCTCGCCCGGGTCGTGGCCCGGCACCCGCTGACCACCCCGGACGGCACCGCGCTCACCGCGCCCGGACGGCGGCTGGTGGACTCCCTGCGCGCGGGCTTCGTCCTCGACCCCCTCGACGAACCCGTGGGATCCGCCGGCCCCTGCGCGTCGCGGTGAGGAGACCCGTGCCGAGGACACCCCTGCCGCTGTACGTCCGCGCCGCGGTGCCCGCCGACCTGCCCCGGCTGGCCGCCCTGCGGGCGGAGGCGGCCGCCTGGATCGCGCTGGAGCACGGCTCGGTCCAGTGGTCGGCCCCGTACGACGCCGAGCGCGGCCTGACGCTGATCGCCCGGGGTGCGACGGTGGTCGCCGCGCTGGCGCCGCAGGGCGAGGCCGTCGCCACCGTGACGCTGCGCCCCACCGGCAGCCCCCGCCTGTGGAGCGGCGAGGAACTCGCCCGCCCGGCCCGCTACGTGAGCTCCTTCACGGTGGACCGCCGGTACGCCGGGCGCGGCATCGGCGCCCGTCTGGGCGACTGGGCCGCCTGGCGGGCCGCGCGGGCGGGCGCCGGGCTGCTGCGGGCGAACGTGTGGAGCGACAACGCCGCCCTGCACGCCTACTACCGTGCGCAGGGCTGGCGTTGGGTGCGCACGGTGGCCCACAGCCGCAGCGGCGCCCTGTTCGAGCGCGCCACGAGCGCGGTGGCGCCGCCGCGGATCCACGAGGCGGGCCGCGTGCGGGCGTGAGCCGTGCCGTGCCCGTCCGTGCCGGGCCGTCCGTGCCGGGCCGTGCCGGACCTCTCCTGTCGCCCCTTGCGACGTCGCCCGGGTGGCGCAGCGGGGCGGGCCGGGACGGGCGGGTCGTGTTAGCAATGGCCGGAGGGGGCGGGGGGTGTCCACGCGGACGCACGCGAAGCACTGGAGACCGGAGACCGTCGTGTCGCACCACCTCAGCGGACCGAACCTGCGCTCACCGGAGGGTGACGCGCGCCTGGATCTGACCGACCTGTTCGCCTTCGCCTCGCCGGAGCCGGGCCGGACGGTGCTGATCATGAACGTGAACCCGGTCGCACCCAGTGGCGGGCAGGCCTTCCATCCGGAGGCGGTGTACCGGATCGACATCGACACCGACGGCGACCAGCGGGCCGACATCGCGTACAGCTTCACCTTCTCCGAGCCGGTGGGCGGGGCGCAGAGCATGACGGTGCGGCGCACCACCGGCGAGGGGGCGCGCGGGCACGAGGCGACCGGTGAGGTGCTGGTGTCGCGGGCGCCGGTGAGTTTCACGGGCACCCCTGCGGTGGTGGAGGCGGGGTCGTACCGGGTGAGTGCGGGGCTGCGCAGCGACCCGTTCTTCGCGGACCTGGACGGGATCGTGAAGGACTTCCAGTGGACGGGGGTGGACTGGGGCGCGGACAAGAACGTGTTCGGGATCGTGCTGGAGGCGCCGGACGCGGCGTTCGGCGAGGCGCCGGAGATCGGGGTGTGGGCGCGGGTGAGCGTGCGCAAGGACGGTCGGCTGGTGTCGGTGGACCGGGGTGCGCATCCGTCGCTGACGGCGTACTTCAACGAGGAGGACGTGAAGGACGCGTACAACGCCGGGGAGCCGGTGGACGACTGGGTGACCTACCGTGATCCGTGGACGGCGAAGCTGCAGCACTTCGGCGGGTACACCACGGACGCGGCGCACGCGCAGCTGCGGATCGTGCTGCCGGACGTCCTGCGCTACGACCGGGCCCGCCCGGCCGTCTACCCGAACGGGCGCTCGCTGACCGACGACGTGACCTCGGCGCGGCTGACGATGCTCACCGACGGCAAGGTGTCCGGTGACCGCATCGGGCCGCACACCGATCTGCTGCCGGCCTTCCCGTACCTGGGCCACCCGCACTGACCTTCGGGGCCGGGCCGGTGGGGCGCCGGTTCCGTGGGGGCGCCGGTTCCGTAGGGCACTGGTTCCGTGGGGGCGCCCGGCTCGTGGGGCAAGCAGGCGCGCCCCTGTCAGATGTCAGGGACCGCTGCGGGCGCCGGATTCCTAGGCTGACGGGCACCGGGCGGACGGGTCGTCCGTCCTCGTACCAGCCAAGGGAGAACCACTCATGCGCAGGATCACCCACGCCGTCGCCGCCCTGGCCATGGCCGCCGCCGCGCTGACCACGATGGGAGCCGGCAGCGCCGGCGCCGCGGCCGGCGACTGGGCGGGCTGCCCGTCCGGGGCGGTCTGCATCTACCCGCAGGACCAGGACCCGGCGGTCAGCCCCAGTGCCGTCTACCGGAGCTACGGCGCGCACAACCTGAGCGGCCAGTACGGCAACCACTGGGTGCTCAACAACCAGACCGGCGGCGCGCACGCCCACCTGTGCCGTGCCTCGGGCGGCGGTGACTGCGTCTACGACATCGCGGCGCAGCGCGGCGTGTACGACGACCTGGGTCCGATCAATTCGATCACGCTCGACCGACCCTGACGTTCCGTCAGGTCCGAGCCGAGGGTGCCCGCCGTCCGAGGGGAGCGGCGGGCATTCCGCTTTCCCGTGCCGCAGGGACGCCGCCCGTCCGAGGCGTGTTCACGAAGATAACGAATGGTGGTGGATTCCGGGGAGTTTGGTTTTACTTATTGACGTCATGTACGCGCCCAGGTTTAACTCCCCCCACCCCGCCGCGAAGCCGCGGCGATCCCAGGGAGAGGTATCCGATGAACGCCGTACTGCGTCGCGCCCTCGTCTCCACCATGGGCCTCGCGCTGACCCTGTCCATGACCGCCGCGTGCGGGAAGGCCGGCGGCTCCAAGAACGAGGCATCCGCCGCCGGCAACCCCGACGCCATCGGCCTGCTGCTGCCCGAGAACGCGTCCTCCGTGCGCTACGAGTCCTTCGACCGGCCGTTCATCGAGGCCAAGGTCAAGTCCCTGTGCGCACGGTGCAAGGTGCTGTACAACAACGCCGAGGGCAGCGCCGCCAAGCAGAAGCAGCAGTTCGACACCCTGCTCACCCAGGGCGTCAAGGTGATCATCCTCGACCCGTACGACGCCGACTCCACCCAGAGCTGGGTCGAGGAGGCCGCCGCCAAGGGCGTCAAGGTCCTCGCCTACGACCGCCTGGCCAGCGGCCCGGTCGCCGCTTACACCTCCTTCGACAACGAGAAGGTCGGCGAACTCCAGGGCCGGGCCCTGCTGGACGCGCTCGGCCCGCAGGCCGCCGAGGCCAACATCGTCATGATCGACGGCGACGAGGCCGACCCGAACTCCGCGCAGTTCAAGTCCGGCGCGCACAAGGCCCTCGACGGGAAGATCAAGAAGGTCGTCTACGAGCAGTCCGGGCAGTGGAACGCCGCCGTCGCCGCGCAGAAGATCTCCGCCGCCGTCACCGAGTTCGGCAAGAACGGCTTCCAGGGCGTCTACTCCGCCAACGACGGCATGGCCGCCGCCATCATCACCCAGCTCAAGGGCGCCGGCATCAACATCCCGGTCGGCGGCCAGGACGCCAGCCTGGACGCCATCCAGCGCGTCGTGAACGGCGACCAGGCGTACACCATCTACAAGGCCTACCGCCCGATCACCGACACCGCCGCCGAACTGGCCGTCGCCCTGCTGCGGGGCAAGGACGTCAAGAGCATCGCCCCCGACAGCGTCGACAGCGCCACCGCCAAGAACATCCCGTCCAAGCTGCTGGACGCCAAGATCGTCACCAAGGACACCATCGCCACCACCGTGGTGGCCGACGGCATCTACAAGGTCTCCGAGATCTGCACCGCCGACTACGCCGCCGCGTGCGCCGCCGCCGGCCTCAAGTAGGCCCCCCTCCAGCAGGACCTCTCCAGCAGGCCTCGGCTATCACACCAAGTAGCCGCTCTCCCAAGGTGGTTGTTCCCGTGACAGGCGCACCCGTCCTGCAGCTGCGCTCGGTCTCCAAGCGCTTCGGTGCCGTCCAGGCCCTCACCGACGTCGACCTCACCGTCCACGCCGGCGAGGTGCTCGCCCTCGTCGGCGACAACGGCGCCGGCAAGTCCACCCTCGTCAAGACCATCGCCGGCGTCCACCCCGTGGACGAGGGCACCCTCGCCTGGCACGGCGAGGCGGTGCGCCTGGCCCGCCCCCAGGACGCCACCGCCCTCGGCATCGCGACCGTCTACCAGGACCTCGCGCTGTGCGACAACCTCGACGTCATCGCCAACCTCTTCCTCGGCCACGAGAAGCGCCGCCGCGGCCTGCTCGACGAGGTCGCCATGGAACAGCACGCCCGCCGGCTGCTGGACACCCTCTCCATCCGCATCCCCGACGTGCGCACCCCCGTCGCCGCCCTGTCCGGCGGGCAGCGCCAGGTGGTGGCCATCGCCCGCGCCCTGGTCGGCGAACCGGCCCTGGTCGTCCTGGACGAGCCCACCGCGGCCCTCGGCGTCGAACAGACCGCCCAGGTCCTCGACCTGGTGGAGCGGCTGCGCGGGCAGGGCCTGGCGGTCGTGCTGGTCAGCCACAACATGGCCGACGTACGGGCGGTGGCCGACACCGTCGCCGTCCTGCGCCTGGGCCGCAACAACGGCGTCTTCCCGGTGGCCGGCACCACCCAGGAGCAGATCGTCGCCGCGATCACCGGTGCCACCGACAACGCCCACGCCCGCCGGGCCCGCCGCACCGGGCACACCGAGGAGGCCGAGGCCGTATGAGCATCCCAGAAGCACCCGCCACCGCCCCCGCCACCGCGGCCACGCCGGACCCCAGGCTGCACAGCACCGAACCGGGCTGGTCAGGCCAACTGCGCGCCGCCCGCAGGCGCCTGGCCTCCGGCGAGCTCGGCTCGCTGCCGGTCGTCGTCGGCCTGGTCGTCATCGCCGTCGTCTTCCAGTCCGTCACCCACCACTTCCTGCAGGCCGACAACCTCACCAACATCACCCGCTTCATCGCCGGGCCCGGCCTCATCGCGGTCGGTGTCGTCTTCGTGCTGATCCTCGGCGAGATCGACCTCTCCCTCGGCTCGGTCGCCGGCGCCGGCGCCGCCATCGCGGCGGTGCTGACGGTGCGCCAGGGCTGGAGCGAGTGGGTGGCGATCCTCGCCGCCCTCGGCGCGGCCTGCGTCATGGGGCTGCTGCACGGCCTGTTCTTCGCCCGCGTCGGCGTGCCCGCCTTCGTGGTCACCCTCGCCGGGATGCTCGCCTGGAGCGGCCTGCAGGAGTACGTGCTCGGCGACGGCGGCACCGTCAACAACCGCCACGGCGGCGTCGTCGCCGGCCTGGACAGCACCTTCCTCGGCGACGGCGACATCGCCTACGCCTGGGCCCTGGCCGTCCTCGCCCCCGTCCTCTACCTGGCCGCCCGCCTGAACACCGCCCGCCGGCGCCGCGCCGCCGGCCTCACCGCACCCCCCGCCGCCGACAGCGCCGTGCGCGCCGCCGCCCTCGCCGTCCTCACCCTCGCCACCGCCTACACCCTCAACCAGGACCGCGGCCTGCCGCTGTCCCTGGTCGTCCTGCTCGGCGCCGTCCTCGCCACCGACTTCGTGCTGCGCCGCACCCGCTACGGCCGCCAGGTCTTCGCCGTCGGCGGCGGCGTCGAGGCCGCCCGGCGCGCGGGCGTCAACGTCGCCCGGGTACGGATCTCCGTCTTCGTGCTCTCCGCGTTCCTGGCGGGCCTGGGCGGCCTGTTCTACGCCTCCCAGCAGGGCTCCGCCGACAAGCAGCTGGGCAGCGGCAACGTCCTGATGAGCGCCATCGCCGCGGCCGTCATCGGCGGCACCAGCCTCTTCGGCGGGCGCGGCAAGACCTGGTCCGCCCTGCTGGGCATCCTCGTCATCCAGTCCATCACCACCGGCCTGGACATGGTCCACGCCGCCCAGGCCATCCAGTACATGATCACCGGCGCGGTGCTGCTGGCCGCCGTCGTCCTCGACTCCCTCACCCGCCGCACCCGCAGCAGCGGCCGCCGCTAGCGCCCCGCACCCAACGGCCCGGCGCCCCGCCGCTCTGCGGGGCGCCGGGCCCTTTCGCGGCCTGCCTCCCACTGCGGAGCTTGCCTCCCGCTCCGGCACCGCGGGAGGATCGGCCGGTGTTCGAACTGCTCCCCGGCATCGGGGTCCGACTGCCGGGCGCAGCGGGCACCCTGCGGTTCGGCCTGGACGACCGCACGACCGCCGAGACCCTGGCCGGGCTCGGCCCGCTCCCGCCGAGGCCCGGAGCCGACACGGCCCGGAGCCGCACCGCCCGCTGGGCGGACATCGAAGTGACCGCCGGTGCCGAGGAATTGGACGGGGCCGAGGAGCTGGACGGGGCCGAGGCGGAGCCCACCGAGCCCGTCCTGCGGTCCGTCGTGCTGAGCCGCGGCCGGTCGGCCTCGCACGTACCGGGCGGCACGCCCGTCGTCCTCGCCGACGTCGATCTCTTCGGCTACCCGGCGACCGAGGTGCTGGAGGCCCTGGGCGACGATCTGCCCGCGGAACTCTCGATCGCGCCGCAGGACCGGCACGGTTACCTGACGGCCGTCACCCTGCGAGCCACCCCGCCACCCCCGCCGGCAGGCCGTCGGACCCGGGCCGCGGCGGAAGCCGCCGAGGTCGAACGCGCCCTCGGCGGCTACCAGTACCTGTGGACCACGGAACGCGACCGGTGGCAGCTCCACGAGAGCGGCGGCGGCCATGTGGTCCGGCGCCGGGACGCGCCGTGGACGCAACTGCTGATCTGCAACGACACCTTGGCGCGGCGGATCACTGCCGAGATGCTCGCAGCCGGCGTGAACGTCGTTCCGGAGCGGTTCTGAGCCCTCCCCGGCCCCTGTCACGGTGCCCGGCCGAGCCGTCGACCGAGCCGTCGACCGGGCCCGTGACGGAGAGCCCGGTGGACGGCCGTCACCGCGGTTGCCAGGTTCCGAGCGCCCGGGCGAGTCGCCTGCCCTGCGCGGGTGTGATGCCGTGGGCGAGCTGCCGGGCGAACCGCGGGCTTCCCGGGACGTCGCACCGCAGGATCCCGGCGACAGTGCGCCCCCGCCCTGCCCGGGGCCGGCCCCATCGCCGGCCCTGCGGTGCGCTCCAGCGAGCGGGTGCCCAGCGCAGGTGCCGCAGGACGAAGGCGGCAAGGTGCGCAGCGCCCTCCGGCGGTGTCCCGACCGCGGCCAGCGCCGACCGCACCACCTCCGCGGCGTCCGGCGGCAGTTGCGCGTCGCCGAGCGTCGGCAGCAGGAGCAGCAGCCGCACCGACGGGTCGTGCGCACCGGGCGCGGCGTGGTCGGGCGTGTTCGCTACGTGGATCAGCTCCCGCCAGGACAGGCCCGGCCCCTGCTGGTGTTCCGGCTCCGGGAGGCGGGTGTCGACGGCGGCGAGACGGCCCCGCACCCGGCCCCAGTCGGGGTGGACGACCAGGTACTCCGTTCCCCGGTCCGTGGGGAGGTCGCAGCTGTACATGTGCACCGCGTGCCCGCCGCCGAAGGGCAGGCGCGCCTCCAGCCCCTCCGGCATCGCCGCCTCCCACGCGGCGTCGGCCTCGGCGGCACCGGTACCGAACCACCCCGCGACCAGCTCGCGCTCGGTGTCGGCCACCGCGCAATGCCGCGTCAGGTAGGCGGCCCACCACTGCGGCCGGGCCGCTGTCCGCCCGCCATGTCCGTCGTCCAGCACCGGGTCAGGCTCTCACACCCTGCCGCGCAGGACCGGCGCCCCGACGGCCGGGTCGCCTTGTGCACCCCCGCGGCGTGTGCGGCTGCGCGCCGGGTGATGGCGTCTCCCCCCCGGTACTCCGCCTCGAGGATCGGCGCGGACATGATGGTGCTCTCCTGCCGGCACACCTTCGAACTGCCGGCCTCGGTGGTCCGCCCGTTCAACACCTACGGCCCGCGCCGGTCGGCCCGCGCCGCGATCCCCACCATCCTGGCCCAACTCCAATCCGGTGCACGGGAGATCAGGCTCGGTTCGACGACTCCCACCCGCGACTTCACCCACGAGACCGACACCGCGGAGGGCTTCCTGGCCGCCCGTGCCGACCGCGCGCTCGGCGGGACCGTCAACCTCGGCACCGGCAGCGGGGTGTCGATCGACGGCCTGGCCGAGGCCCTGATCGTCGCCTCCGGCCGGGACGCCGAGCATCTGCACCTGCTCGCGCCGGACCGCTACCAGGTCTGACACCGGCACCCGGGGCGGGGGGGGGGGGGCGCCGCGCGGCGGGCCCGCCCCCCCCCGGCCCCCGGGGGCGGGGGTGG
>NZ_JBSHAP010000034.1:53766-66128 GCF_053611565.1 Kitasatospora sp. NPDC054795 | reverse complement strand
GAGCCGGGCGCCGGCCGGCTCCGCGCGCGCAGGGGGAGGGGGTCAGGCGGCGGCGTTCTGCCGGCGGGCGCGGACGCTGGTGACCAGCTGGGCGCGGATGCGGGCGGGGACCTCGGGGGCGAAGCGGGCCAGGTAGTGGTTGAGGTGGGTCTCGTCGCCGGCGAGGAAGGGCAGGTCGAAGACCAGGAGCTTGCGCACCGCGAGCAGCGGGACGGGGGCGCGCAGCGGCCTGAAGCCGTGGTTCCACAGGCCGGGTTCCTCGCAGACCGGGTGGAACTGGCCGATCATCAGGCCCTGTTCGACGAACTCGTCCTTGGCCTTGCGCTGGAGCTCGTCCAGCACGGTGGAGTCCTCGCGGTCCAGCTGGGGCATGACCAGCAGGACGGTGAGCAGCTCGCGGTCGGACTCCTCCGTCAGGGCGGCGAGCAACTCGTCGTAGCGGGCGCGCAGTTCGGCGACCAGGCGGGGCAGGTCCCCGTCGGGGGAGCCGTCGGCGACGGCGATGTGGAACAGGCCGCGGCGCAGTGAGGGCTGGGTGTAGGGGCAGACCGGTCCGCTGCGGCCGAGGTCGGGGTGGGCGGTGGTGAGGAAGGCCCGCGCCCAGGCGAGGGTCTCGGCGGCCTCGGGGCGTTCGGCGGCGTGGCCGGCGTCGATCTGTCCGGCGCTGTACAGGCGCAGCGCCGAGGAGGAGGCCACGGCGGGGGCGGCGGGCAGGGCGGGGGCGGTCATCGGGGCCCCCGCCACACCGGGGCCAGGCGGGGGCCGCCGCCGGGCAGGGCGATGGCCTCGCCGAAGCGGGTGAAGCCGCCGCCGGCGAGCAGGTGGGCCCCGCCGGGGGAACTGGTCTCGGCGTAGGCGGCCTGGCCGGCGGCGTCGACCTCGGCGAGGAAGGCGTGCAGCAGGGCCCGGCCGGTGCGGGTGCGGCGGGCGTCGGGGTGCACGCCGACGAAGGCGAGGTAGTGGTGGGAGCGGTGGCGCGGGTGGCGCAGGGTCTGCAGGCGGGTGATGGCGGCAAGGCGGCGGGCGGGCCCGTCGTGGCCGGCGGCGTCGACCGCCTCGGCGAGGGCCCGGGTGGCGGCGCCGTCCTTGGGGCCGGGGTCGTCCCAGTGGCCGGGCGGCAGGAACAGCAGCGCCCCCAGCGGCTCGCCGTCCTGCGCGGCGCCGTCACCGGTGGTGGCCCGGTGGGCGACCAGGGCGCCCCGGTGGGCCAGGCACTGCTCGACGTGGACGCGGAAGAAGGCGGGCATCACGCGGGCGCGGTGGCCGGGGTCGGGGAAGGCCCAGAGCATCAGCGCGTCGTCGGCGAAGGCGTCGGCGAGCACGTGGGCGAGGGCGTCCTCCTCGCCGGGGCGGGCCGGGCGCACGGCGGGCCGCACGGCGGGCCGCACGGTGGGCCGTAAGGCGGTGCCCGCGGTGGCGGGCAGGGCGGTGGTGGTGGTCAACGGGCACTCTCCTCGAACGAGGGGGCGGACGAAGGGGAAGGCGGGTCAACGGTCGCATCGGTCGCATCGGTGGTACCGGGTGCGGCGGTCACGTCGGCCGTACCGGCCGTACCGGCCGCGTCGGGTGACCGGCCGGCGGCCGCGGCGGCCAGGGCGGCCAGGGCGGTGACCCGCGCGTGCAGCGGCTCCACCCACTCCTCCGCCTCCGGCTTGATCAGCACGCTGCGCAGCACCCGGGCCCCGCCCGCGTCCGCGCGCACGCCGGGGTGGCGGCGGGTGAAGTCGGCGGCGTCCACGCGCAGCACGCTCAGGTAGACGGGGTCCCGCTCGTCGGCCATGCCCCGGCGCAGGACCTGCTCGCTGGCGGCGTCGATCGCCGACAGCGCGGGCGCAGGCGTCCCGAGGACGGTGGGGAAGTAGGTGACGATGTCCAGCTGCGGCCGCTGGTGCAGCGTCAACTCCTCACTGGCGTCCATCAGTTCGGCCCAGGCCAGGGCGGCGCGCCGGCTCGCGGCCAGCCCCGCGCCCAGGCCCTCGGGGGTGAGCGGCAGCAGCTGCAGGGTCAGCCACAGCGCGGCGGCCGAGGCCCCGGCGCGCGAGCACTCCAGGCTGATCTCGCCCAGGTGCAGTTCGGCGTCGGTGAAGTAGGTGTACGGGGAGTCGTGGGCGAAGTGCCGCCCGATGCCGGGGTCGGCGAACAGCACCGCCCCGCAGCCGTAGGGCTGCAGGCCGTGCTTGTGCGGGTCGACGGTCACCGAGTCGCAGCCGGCGACGGCCCGCCACGGCGCGGTGTCCACCCCGAGCGAGGCCGCGAGCGCCTCGTCGGCGGCCAGCAGCGCGAAGAACCCGCCGTAGGCGGCGTCCACGTGCACCCGGGCCCCGTAGCGGCGGGCCAGCGGGAGGATCTCGTGCACCGGGTCGACGGCGCCGGGCCCGGTGGTGCCGCAGGTCACGACCACCGTGCCCACCCGCCCGGTGCGCAGCAGTTCCTCCAGCGCGCCGACGTCCATCCGGCCCTCGGCGTCGGCCGCCACCGCGTGGCTCTCGACGCCCAGGACGTGGCACATCCGGCTGTGGGTGTAGTGGGCCTGGGCGCTGTGGGCGACGCCGAGGCCGGGGTGGCTCTGGCGCGCCACGTACAGCGCCTCCAGGTTGGCGATGGTGCCGCTGCTGGTCAGGTGGCCCACGTGCGCGGGCAGCGCGAACATGGCGGCGAGCTGCGCGACGCACTCGCGTTCCATGTCGTTGGTGGCCGGCCCGCCCTCGTAGGCGTGGTTGTTGGGGTTGAAGCGCATCGCCGTCAGGTAGCCCACGACCGCCGCCGGGTGCGGGGGCTTGACCATCTGTCCGGCGTAACGCGGGTGGAAGAACGGGTAGTTGTGCTCCAGGCGCTTGGCGAAGCGCTCGAACGCGGCGGCGAAGTCCGCCTCGTCCACCAGGTGCGAGGGGTGCGGCCGCAGCGGCCCGAACCGCTCGCCCCACCGCTCGGCCACCTCGGCCGCCCTCGGCAGCCAGTACCGCAGGTCCACGCTCCGGCCCTTCCCCTTCGAGTCCTTCGACAGACGGGGGGCCGGCGCGCGGGTGAGCAGCACGCCGGGCCCCCGGCGAGTACGAGCGTTCACCGCGAGCCGAGTCCTTGAGCGTTCCTCGACCGCGTCCGCAGCCACGGTGGCGGCGCCGCGCAAGGCGCCCGCAACACCCGCAGCTCACCCACCGCGGCGCCCGCCGGCCCCACCCGCACCGCCCCCCACCGGCCCGAAGGGCACCGCCCGCGGCCCCAGCCGGACCCCAGCGCGGCACGAGCGGGCGCTGCTGCAATCACCCCCGGACAAGGCCGTCCCCACCCGGGCGAGGCCGGGGCAGCCCACACGGGAGGAGAGACGCGATGGTGACCAGACGCAGGATGATCGGCGCCGCCCTGGCGACCGGGGGAGGAGTCCTGCTCGTGCGCACCACCCAGCACCCGGCCGCCTCAGCCTCCGCTTCCGCCGCCTCCGCCGCGCAGGACGCGCAGGACGCGGGGCACGCCCACCCGGCGGGCGCCGCCGCCCCCGACCCGGGCCCCGACGCCGGCCCCGCGCTCGCCCCGAAGTTCACCACCGCCCTGCCGCTGCCCCCGGTGCTCAGCCCCGTCTCCACCGACGGCGGCGCCGACACCTACGCGGTGACCATGCTGCGCTCCTTCGCCCGCATCCTGCCCGGGCACCGCACCGACGTCCTCACCTACAACGGCGCCTTCCCCGGGCCCGTCATCCGCGCCCGCTCCGGACGGCCGGTGATCGTGCGCCAGACCAACCTGCTGGACGACCCGGTCTCCGTCCACCTGCACGGCTCCGCCGTCCCCGTCGACAGCGACGGCGGCCCGATGAACCTGCTGAACGCCGGCGCCACCCGCACCTGCACCTACCCCAACGACCAGCCCCACGCGAGCCTGTGGTTCCACGACCACGCCCACCACCTGGAGTCCGAGCACGTCTACCGGGGACTGGCCGGCACCTACCTGCTCACCGACGCCACCGAGGCCGCCCTGCCGCTGCCCTCGGGCCGCTACGACCTGCCCATCGCGCTGCGCGACGCCCGCTTCGACGCCTCCGGCAACCTCGTCTACCGCATGGACGACGCCGCCGGACGCGCCACCATCCTCGCCAACGGCCGCCCCTGGCCCAAGGTCGACGTCGCCGCCCGCCGCTACCGCATCCGCCTGCTCAACTCCTCCAACCTGCGCTTCTTCTCCCTGCGCCTGGCCGACGGCGGCCCCATCACCTGGATCGGCTCCGACGGCGGCCTGCTGGAACACCCCCACACCACCGACACCGTCGACCTCTCGCCCGGCGAGCGCGCCGACGTCGTCATCGACTTCTCCCGCTACCGCCCCGGCACGAGCGTCGTGCTCACCAACTCCATGCCGCCGGGCCCCGCCGAACACATCGGCCAGGTGCTGCGCTTCGACGTCGGCCGCCCCGCCCCCGACCCCTCCTTTGTCCCCGACCGGCTGCGCACCCTGCCGCCGCCGGGACCGGTGGCGCGCGAGCGCACCGTCGTGCTCAAGGTCGAGGAGGGCGGCGCCGGCGCCGCCCCGCGCGGCCTGATCGACGGCAAGGTGTACGACCCGGCCCGGGTGGACGCCGCCGTCGCCTTCGGCACCTCGGAGATCTGGACCGTCCACAACGCCAACACCGACATCCCGCACAACTTCCACCTGCACCTGGTGCAGTTCCGCGTCCTCCAGCGCAACGGCCGGGCCCCCGGCCCCGAGGAGTCGGGCCTCAAGGACACCGTGCGCCTGATGCCCGGCGAGAGCGTGCGCCTGCAGGCCACCTTCGACTCCTACCGCGGCCGCTACCCCTACCACTGCCACCTGCTGGACCACTCCGCGATGGGCATGATGGCCCAGATGGAGATCGCCTGAGCACCCGGCCCCCGGCCCCCGCCGGGCCGCCCGGCCGCCGGCCCCCGCCGGGCCGCCCGCCGTGACGCGGGCGGCCCGAGGGCGCGTCAGGACGCGTGGATGCCCTGCCCCGGGGTGAGGATCCCCGCCGGGTCCCAGCGCCGCTTGGCCGCCACCACCCGCTCCCACAGCCCCCCGTAGTGGCGCTGCCAGTCCGCGCGCGTCATCCCCGGCACCGCCCCGATCAGGTACCGCTTGCCGCCCAGCTCCACCGCCAGGTCGTACAGCAGCCGGTTGCGCTCCAGCATCGCCGCCGTGTCCGACCCCGGCCCCGGGAAGGCCAGCAGGTCGAAGTGCCAGCCCACCTCCTCCCGCCCCGGCAGCACCGCCAGCGGCGCCTTCACCTTCGAGCGCAGGTACGGGTAGAACAGCAGCAGCCCCGCCCCCAGGTCGGCGGCGGTCAGCACCTCGGCGGCCCGCGCCATGAACGCCCGCGCCGTGGACGCCGGCAGGAACACGCTCAGCCACGGCTTGGGCAGCGCCCAGAACCCGGCCGCCCGCAGGTACCCCGAGAAGCCGTCCACCCGGTAG
Source organism: Kitasatospora sp. NPDC054795 (assembly GCF_053611565.1). Taxonomy (NCBI): domain Bacteria; kingdom Bacillati; phylum Actinomycetota; class Actinomycetes; order Kitasatosporales; family Streptomycetaceae; genus Kitasatospora; species Kitasatospora sp. NPDC054795. The sequence goes on along the minus strand of NZ_JBSHAP010000034.1, from coordinate 60,707 downwards.
GCGTACTCCCGCCAGCTCTGCTCCACCACCTCCGTGTCCACCGGCGCCAGCCCCGCCAGCAGCGCCGCCCGGTCCACCGCCTGCCCGGCGTCCGCGAACGCCACCAGCTCCGCCTTGTAGCGCCAGCGCGAACCGTCCGCGCTGCGCACCACGTCGCCGACCTGGAAGTCGAAGCGGCGCCGGGCCAGCACCTTCTCCTGGTCGGCGAGGTAGGCGTCCAGGTCGTCGTAGTACAGCGAGAAGACGTGGGCGCGCTCGGGCACCGGCACCAGGGCGAGGGTGACGCGCACGATGACGCCGACCTGGCCGCCGCCGGCCAGCACCGCCTCGAACAGTTCGCGGTTGCGGGTGGGGGAGGCGGTGACCAGCTCGCCGGTGCCGGTCACCACGTCCAGCTCCAGCACGTTGTCGACCTGCATGCCGTGGCGCTGCACGCCGCCGCCGATGCCGCCGACGCTCAGCGTGCCGCCCACCGACAGGTGCAGGTAGTCGGTGAGCACCGGCGGCACCCAGCCCGCGGCCAGGCCCGCCTCGGTGACCTGCGCCCAGGTCGCCCCGGCCTCGACCACGGCGCGCCCCGGGCGCACCGAGACGACCTTCGACAGGCCTCGGGCGTCGATGGCGACGCCGCCGCGGGGGTTGGCCTGGCCGTAGCTGGAGTGCGACTCCAATCCGGCCTCGCCGAGCTGCGCGAGGTCCCCGCTCTGCCCGTTGACGGCCACCGGGATGCGGTGGCGGCGGGCGAAGGCGACCAGCTGCTGCACGTCGCGCACCGAGCCGGGGCGCAGCACCGCCCGGGGCGCGGCGGTGACGAGGTGACCGAAGTCGCCGGAGAAGCGCTCCAGGCCCTCGCCCCGCAGGGTCACCGTGCCGTCCAGGGCGGGCAGCCGGGCGATGTCGGCGCCGGTGTCCGTGCCGGTGTCCGCGTCGGCCTCGGTGGCCCAGGCGGCGGTGGCGGTGTTCCAGCCGATGACGGCGGTGACGGCCCCGGCGCCGGCCGAGGTGAGGAGGGCGCGGCGCGACAGTCCTGACCTGCTCATATCAGAATTTCTCCGATCGGTCGTCAAATAGGGATTGTTGTACCGCAACTATCGGGTGATCACCTACTGGCGTGCACCGGTGATCTGCTGCTCGATGCGCCGCAGCTCGGCCATCGGGTACTCCCACATCCGCACCTGGTGGGCGGGGGCGTGGGCGGGAACGTGCGCGCACGCCGCCCGCGCCTCGTCCAGCAGCGCCTGCCGCGCCCCGGGCAGGTGGGCCACCCGCGGCCCCTCGGCGGCCTCCCGCAGTACGAACGCCAGCTTGTAGGCGTGGGCGGCCGGGCTGACGGCGAACAGCGCCCGGTACACCCACAGGCTCTCCTCGCCGCGCAGGATCCGCTCGTTGTGGCTCAGCAGCCGCACCCGGGCCTTCAGCACCATGTCCTCGTGCACGCTCATCGCGCCCGTCCCCCTTCGTCGTTCGTGTGGTCCCCCCGTCCGCCCGCCGCCCCTGTGCGGGGGCAGCACGCCGTGCGCGCCGGCCGCCCTGGAGAGGACGGTCGGCGCGGGACGCGGAAGGGGATGCGCACGAGTCTGCGGGCGCGCACCGCCGCGCGGCAAGGCGGAAGAAGGGTGGGCTGCGTCCTACCGAACCCTTGCCCGACCTGGCAGGATGGGGGTCGGCACCCTCCCGGCCGGGCGCCGCGGGGCCCGAACTCCCGAGCCCGAGCCGCGGGGTCGGAGTCGCGGGGTCGGAGTCGCGGAGGCGCCGGAGGCGGGCCGTGACCCGGGGTCTAGCCTGGGCCGCATGTTCGTACTTGAGCTGACGTACACCGCCGACGTGGAGTCGATCGACGCCGTGCTGCCCCAGCACATCGAGTGGCTCCGGGAGCACTACGCGGCGGGCACCTTCCTCGCCTCGGGGCGCAAGGTGCCGCGCGACGGCGGGGTGATCCTCGCGGTGGGACCGGACCGGGCCGGCATCGAGGCGCTGGTGGCCACCGACCCGTTCGTGCGGGCCGGGTTGACCGGGTACCGGGTGACGGAGTTCCTCGCCACCACCACCGCCGAGGAGTTGGCGGCCCACCGCCAGCAACTGCCCGCCTGAGCCCTGCCGCCCCGCCCGTCCGCACCGCCGGTGTCGCCGCTCGCGCGTGCGTGCCCGTCCGTTCGGGTCCGGGCCCGTCCGTGCGCGGTGCCCCGGGCCGTTCTCGCGGTTCGGGGCACGGTCGCGTTCTGGCTACGATCGGTGAGCGCGGAGCGACGACGTATCGCGAGTACCGACTTTCGGCGGGAGAAGACGGATGGCACACGCACGGGCCGGGCAGCCGGCGCAGCCCGGTGACCTGGTGGACGTGGCGCGGCTGGTGACGGCGTACTACGCGCTGAACCCGGACCCGCAGGAGCCCGGGCAGCGGGTGGCGTTCGGGACCTCGGGACACCGGGGCTCGTCGCTGGACGCGGCCTTCAACGAGGACCACATCGCCGCGACCACGCAGGCGATCTGCGAGTACCGGGCCGAACAGGGCGTCGCGGGCCCGCTGTTCCTGGGCGCCGACACCCACGCCCTGTCCGAGCCCGCCAGGGCCACCGCCCTGGAGGTACTGGCCGCCAACGGCGTGCAGGTGCTCATCGACGCCGCCGACGGCTACACCCCCACCCCGGCGGTCTCCCACGCGATCCTCGCCCACAACCGGCGCAGCCCCCGCGCGCTGGCCGACGGCATCGTGGTCACCCCCTCGCACAACCCGCCGCGCGACGGCGGCTTCAAGTACAACCCGCCCAGCGGCGGCCCGGCCGGCTCCCAGGCCACCGGCTGGATCCAGGACCGCGCCAACGAGCTGATCCGCGAGGGCCTGCGCGGCGTCAAGAAGGTCCCCTACGCGCGGGCGCTGGCCGCCGCCACCACCGGGCGCCACGACTACCTCACCGCCTACGTCGAGGACCTGCCCTCCGTCCTGGACCTGGACGCGGTGCGCGACGCGGGCCTGCGCATCGGCGCCGACCCGCTCGGCGGGGCCTCGGTGGCCTACTGGGCGCGCATCGCCGAGACCCACCGCCTGGACCTGACCGTCGTCAACCCGGTGACCGACCCGACCTGGCGGTTCATGACGCTCGACTGGGACGGCAGGATCCGCATGGACTGCTCCTCCCCGGCCGCGATGGCCTCCCTCATCGGCCGCAAGGACGAGTACGCCATCGCCACCGGCAACGACGCCGACGCCGACCGCCACGGCATCGTCACCCCCGACGGCGGCCTGATGAACCCCAACCACTACCTCGCGGTGGCCGTCGACTACCTCTACCGCCACCGCGCCGACTGGCCCGGAGACGCCGGCGTCGGCAAGACCCTGGTCTCCTCCTCCATGCTCGACCGCGTCGCCGCCGACCTCGGCCGCACCCTGGTGGAGGTCCCGGTCGGCTTCAAGTGGTTCGTCGACGGCCTGCTGGAGGGCTCGATCGGCTTCGGCGGCGAGGAGAGCGCCGGCGCCTCCTTCCTGCGCCGCGACGGCGGGGTGTGGACCACCGACAAGGACGGCATCCTGCTCGCCCTGCTGGCCGCCGAGATCACCGCCGTCACCGGCGCCACCCCCAGCGCCCACTACCGCGAACTGACCGAGCGCCACGGCGCCCCCTCCTACGCCCGCGTGGACGCCCCCGCCGACCGCGAGCAGAAGGCCCGCCTGGCCCGGCTGTCCCCGGAACGGGTCGGCGCCGGCGAGATCGCCGGCGAGAAGATCACCGCCGTCCTCGCCAAGGCCCCCGGCAACGGCGCCCTGATCGGCGGCATCAAGGTCTGCACCGAGAACGCCTGGTTCGCCGCCCGCCCCTCGGGCACCGAGGACGTCTACAAGATCTACGCCGAGTCCTTCCACGGCGACGAACACCTCGCCCGGGTCCAGGACGAGGCCCGCGCCCTGGTCGGCGAGGTCCTGCGGGGCTGAGCCCGGCACGCCCGTGCCCCGGTCCGGCGGCCTGCCGGGCCGGGGCACGGGCGTCTCCCCGAACTTCAGCCGCCGACCCGCCCGGCGCGGATCCCGCACCGGTGGCAGCGGCTCGATCACCGCCAATGGATCACGCCATGAAGTTGATCAATTACCCGACACACTTTCTCGGGCACGGGTGGCTTGGGCGCGGCAGTGGGCGAGGGCGTACGTGATGCGGATCTCGGAGTGGTGGGTGGTGGTGAGGAGTTCACCGGCGGTGACGAGGGTGGTCCAGTACAGGGCGGGATCGCCGGTGCGGGGCATGGGCCGGGCGGCGGTGAGGGAGAGGTAGGCGGTGGTGAGGAGCAGGGCCTCGTAGCAGTCGGCCAGGCGGCGGGCGGTCTCCGCGAGCGGGATGTCGAGGGCGAGGCACACCGCGCGGGCGGAGGGCAGGGGCTCGCGGGTGCGGCGGACGAGGAGCGGGTAGGTGTCGGCGGGGGGCCGGCCACGGGAGAGGGCGTGGCGGGCGAGGGTGGTGAGGTGCATGAGGGGTTCGGGCTTTCAGACGGTCACGAGGGTGGGGGCGGGGGCCGGGGAGACGAGCGCCCACACGTACTTGCCGATCCCGCCGGGCCGGGAGGAGCAGCCCCAGCGCTCGGCGAGTTCGCTGACGAGGAACAGCCCGCGCCCGCACTCGTCGGAGGGCGCGGCGACGCGGGGGGAAGGACTGCCGCTACCGGCGTCGTGCACCTCCAGCCGCAGGCGGGAGTCGACCAGGGCGAAGCGGATCTCGATGTGGCAGTCGTCCGGCCCGTCGGAGTGCTGGACGGCATTGGCGAACAGCTCCCCGAGCAGCAGCTCGGCGGTGTCGGCGTAGCGGTCGCCGGAGGGCAGCCCGGAGAGGTACGCGCGGAGCAAGTACCGCGCCAGGGGCGTGGATTCGACGCGGGAGTCGAGGCGCGCGACGAACGCGCGGGGGCGACGGGTTTCGAGCATGGGGGTACCTCGGAGGGGGGCGGAATGGGGCATACGAAAGGAGCGCGTGTTGTGAGAGATCGCCGCACCGAGCTGGCACCCGGCCGCCCTTGCAGGCGCTGAGTTCGATCACGTTGCCGCCCGGCGGCGGGGGCCGGTTCGCGAGGGCGGTCACGATTCGTCTCCGTGGCACGCGGGGTGTGCGACGACCGCCCGGCCAAGCGGGGCTCGGCCAGGCCTGGTGGGCGTACGGACGTGGCCAGTCGGAACCAACTCGCCATCCTCGTCGCCACAACGAATGCAGGCCGCGGCCCGGGGCTGGGCCCGGGTGGGCGACGCAGCATCTGTCACGCTCGAATCGTCGGGCAGCCCGACGGGACGTCATACCGTGTTTGCGGGACGTTTGGGACGTCTGACTGGTAGACCTTGAAACGTCCTCAACGTGGAAGGCCAGCCGGTGAACAGTCCACTCCGTGACGCAATGGCTCGTGCCAACATGACCTCGTCCAAGCTCGCGCGTGTGTGCGGTGTCGACCCGAAGACCGTCGACCGGTGGCTCGCGAACCCCTCACGCGAGCCCCACGCCCGACACCGCGCGGCGGCCGGCCGGGCCCTCGGCGAGGAGGAAACCGTGCTCTGGCCATCCGTACAGCAGCTCGTGAAGTCGGGCCCGGATCGGGAGCTGGTACAGATGTACCCGTACCGGTCGGCAGCGCCGGCCACTCTGTGGCGTCAGCTGATAAGGGGTGCAACCCGGGAGCTGACGTTCGCCGGATACACCAACTACTTCCTATGGCTGGAGCACGCGAACTTCGGCAGCCTGCTTCGACAGAAGGCAGCAGCTGGCGTCCGGATCCGCTTCATCCTTGGCGAACCCGGACACCCGGTCACCCGTCAGCGCGAGTTGGAGGAGAACGTCCCCCTGAGCTTGTCGACCCGGATCGAGGTCACTCTGTCCGAACTGGCCAAGTTGCGGGACACGTCGATCGAGGCGCGATACGAGACCGCACACGTCTCACTCAGCGTCTTCCGCTTCGACGACGACATGATCGCCACGCCGCTGCTGCCCGGTAGGATCGGCCATGATGCCCCAATGATGCACTTCAGGCGGGCCCAGGACGACGGTGTGTTCGATCGCTTCGCCGGTCACGTCGAGGACCTGTGGGCGAAAGGGCGTGACGTATGGACAGTCCCGACAGTGGAGGTGGTAGATCATGCCCAGGCGTGACTACGAGGACGACCCGAACGCCCCCGAGGCGAACTCGCTGGTCCCGGCCGCCTCCGTCGTCGTGGTCGACGACGCCGGCCGTGTCCTCCTCCAGCGCCGCACCGACAACGGCATGTGGGCCCTGCCCGGCGGCAGAATGGACATCGGCGAGTCGCTCGCCGGGTGCGGTATCCGCGAGACCCGCGAGGAGACCGGCATCGACGTCGAGATCACCGGGATCGTCGGCACCTACACCGACCCCCGCCACGTCTTCGCCTACGACGACGGCGAAGTCCGCCAGGAGTTCTCCATCTGCCTCCTCGGACGCCCTCTCGGCGGGGAACTGCGGGTGTCCGACGAGTCCCACGAGGTGGCCTGGTTCACCCCCGCCGAAACGGACGGGCTGCCGATGGTGCCGAGCATCCGCAAGCGGCTGACCGACTGGCGCTCCGGGGCGATCCCTGCAGTGCGCTAGCCGCCGTTCACTGCCCGGAGCACAGGTCTGTCACGCCGCGAAAGGCCCCGTGCAAGCGCCCGGCCGCCCTCCCGACGACGCCCACTGCCGCACCCGGGTCACCAGCGTCGCGGAGTATCCGAGCTTCGACGCCGTGCTCGACACCGAAGACCCGGAAGCGATCGGCTCCGATGAGCCGAGCCGAACTCCTCACCGCCTGCCGCGAGATCTGCCCACCCGAGAAGGAGCAGCTCGGCGTCCTCCCGATCCACCTGCGACTCACCCCGTGGCCGGGGGCCGGCCTCGCCGCGGGGGGGTGGGGGGGGGGGGGGCGGCCCCGGCCCGGGGGGGGGGGTTCGGCGCCGGCCCCCACCACACCCCCCCCCCACGCTGCC
>NZ_JBSHAP010000034.1:43892-53756 GCF_053611565.1 Kitasatospora sp. NPDC054795 | reverse complement strand
GTCGCCCCCGGGCGACCCCCCCAACCACGTGCCACCCCCCCCGGGGCCGGGGGCCGCCCCGGCCGCGGGGCACGTGGGGGGGGGCCGACTTCCCGCGCCGGAGTGGTGGTGAACGGCCCGGCCCGACAACACGCCCCAACCTGCCGTTCCCTGTCGGGCGCGGGTGGCCTGGGCACGGCAGTGGGCGAGGGCGTACGTGATGCGGGCCTCGAAGCGGGCGGTGGCGGATCTCGGCGGGGCGGGTCGGCGCGATCCTTCCAGAGGCACCTGCGATGGCGGCCCGGCCGACCTGGAACTCCTCGACGACCTGCCGCACCCGCCGAACTGCCGCGTCGCCGTGTTCGCCGAACGCCTCGACCGACACGCCGGCGAACCGGGCTTTCGGGCGGTGATCGTTGTGGTGGGCTGTCCGCGAAGATCACCGCCATGTGTCATCCGATGGCCCGACGCTTTCTCAGGCGCGGGCCGACTCCTGCGCCTGCCCCGTATCCGGGGCCGATGCCCGTGCGGCCCGTTCGTCGCGCGTGGTCGCCGCCGCCACCGCGCACGCCACCAGCGCCAGCACCGCCGCCGCGAACGGGAACCACCGCCCGCCCAGCACCGCGATCGCCGCCGACCCCGCCGCACCCCCCGCCGCCGTCCCCAGGTACAGCGCGCTGCTGTTCAACGAGATCAGCAGCGGCGCGTTCACCGGATCGATCGACGCCAGCCGGTGCGGCAGCGCCACCGACACCGCCCACCCCGCCATCGGCACCACCACCGCGTACCCCAGCGCCCCCGGCATGCTGAGCCCCAGCCACGGCAGCGCGGCGAACGCGAGCGCGGCCACCGCCGAGCCGGCCAGCAGCACCCGCCGCACCCCGATCCGGTCCACCAGGCGCCCGCCCAGCCAGCTGCCGGCCACCGACATCACGCCGCTGGTCAGCAGGATCAGGCTCAGCCGGTCGGCGTCGCCGCCGGTGGCGCCGGCCATCGCGGTGGACAGGAAGATGTAGACGCTCTGGAAGGCGAGGAAGAACACCAGCGTGGTGGCCGCGGCGCCCAGTACCCGGCGTCGGCCCAGCGGCGCCAGGCGCGCCTTGAGGGTGGCGGCGGCGGCGGGGGCTGGCAGGTCGCGCAGCAGGAGGGCGAGGCCCGCGAGGGCGGCCAGGCCCAGCGCGGTGACCAGCCACATCGTCATCCGCCAGTCGGCGCGTCCCACCCAGGTGCCCAGTGGCACGCCGAGCGCGGTGGCCACCGTCATCCCGCCGAGCACGGTCGCCAGCGCCCGTCCGCGCCGCTCGGGGGCGACCAGGGTGGTGGCCACCGCGTTGGCGGTCGGCGTGTAGAGGGCGGCGCCGGCCGCGGCCAGGACGCGGGTGGCCAGCAGCAGCCCGTAGGTGGGGGCGAGCGCGCTGAGCGCGTTGGCCGCGCTGAACACCACGAGCGCGGTCAGCAGCAGGCGCCGGCGCGGCCAGCGGGCGGTGAGCGTGGCCAGCACCGGAGCCAGCAGCGCGTAGCCGAGCGCGAAGACGGTGACCAGCTGGCCGGCGGCCGGCACCGACACCCCCAGGTCGGCGGAGATCGGGCCGAGGATGCCGGCGAAGACCATCGAGTCGGTGCCCATGGCGAAGGTGCCGAGGGCGAGCAGGAGCAGACGTACGGGCACGGCAGGGCCCCCCGGGGCGCAAGGAAAACCAATTGTTGGATGGACATGCAACTGTTTGATGCTCGTCAAACACTCGGGGATGGGTGGATGATTGTCAAACCATCCGTTTCCCCCGCGGTTCCCCGCGGCCCCCGAGGAGCGTGCGCCATGAGCGACGACGAGCGGCTTCCCCAGCCCGCCACCGCCGACATCGACCTCGTCACGGTCCTGCACGCCCTCGGCGACCCCGTGCGCATGACCCTGCTGCTCAGCTACGCCGACGACGCCGAGCACTCCTGCGACCCCCGCGACCTGGGCCTGGACCACCTCCACAAGTCGACCGTCTCCCACCACATGCGGGTGCTGCGCGAGGCCGGCGTCACCACCACCCGCGTCGCCGGCCGCAACCGCTTCGTCAGCCTGCGCCGCGCCGACCTCGACACCCGCTTCCCCGGCCTGCTCGACGCGCTCCTGGCGGGCCGGGCAACTCCCGCACGGTAGACCCGGGTTGGCCCCTAGGGGGTGGAGCGCCGCGGCTGCCGCCGCAGGCGTAGGCCTGCGGACGTAAGGCCCCCCGGACGGCTCCTGCCGCGGGCGGACGCGCCCGGGCGGGCCGGGTCGGCACGGTGGACGCGCACCCCGCCCACCGGCGCGCACCGCCCACCGGCGCACCCCGCCGTCGTGCCGCCGCCCGACCCGCCGCAGGAGCCACGCCCATGACCGGATCCCAGCCCGACCGCCCGTCCGACCGCCCGTTCTCCCGCCCGTCCGAGCGCCCGCTCGACCGTCCGCTCGGCCGCCGCGGCGTCCTCGGGGCGCTCGCCCTGGGCGCCGCCACCGCCGCCACCGCCGCCGTCACCGGTGCCGGGCCCGCGCGTGCCGACAGCGCACCGGGCGGCGCCGCACCGGGCGGTGCCGCGCAGGGCGGGGCCGCGGGGGAGCCCCGCCTGTGCCTGCCGGCGCCCACCGGTCCCCACCCCGTCGGCACCGCCCTGCTGTACCTGACCGACGCCACCCGCGCCGACGCCTGGGCCCCCGCGCCGCGCCCGCGCGAACTGCGCGCCCGCCTCTGGTACCCGGCCGCGCCCGGCGCCCGGGGCCCGTACGCGCCGTGGATGAGCCCCGCCGAGACCGCCCACCTGCAGGCCGCCTACTTCGCCGTCCCCGACGCCCGCCTCGCCTGGCCCACCACCCACGCCCGCCCGGACGCGCCCGCCGACCGCAGCCGCCGCCACCCCGTGGTCCTCAACTCCCACGGCTCCGGCGCCGACAGCGCCTTCAACACCGCCCTCGCCGAGGAACTCGCCTCCCACGGCCACGTCGTCGCCGCCGTCGACCACACCTACGACGCCGGCGAGGTCGAATTCCCCGGCCACCGCCTCGAAGTGCGCGACAAGGCCCGGGTCCAGGCGATGACCGACGCCGAGATCGTCGCCTACCGCGCCGCCGACGCCCGCTGCCTGCTCGACCGCCTCGAAAGCGGCCCGCTGCCCGCCGGCCTCCACACCGCCCTCGACCTCGACGCCGTCGGCATGTTCGGCCACTCCATGGGCGGCGCCACCACCGCCCAGGCCCTGCACGACGACCCGCGCATCCGCGCCGGCGCCGTCCTGGACGGCCCCCTGTTCGGCACCAGCGCCACCGCCGACCAGGAACGCCCCCTGCTGCTGATGGCCTCCACCTGGGACAGCCCCGCCCGCGACGCCATGTGGGACACCCTGTGGCCGCACCTGACCGGCTGGCGCCGCCGCCTGACCCTCACCCGCTCAGGACACCTGTCCTACTGCGACCTCCAACTCCTCGTCCCCCAGGGCCAGAGCGTCTTCGCCTGGCCCGCCGACCAGCTGGAACACTTCCTCGGCACCGGCGACCCCCGGCGCGCCGTCGCCGCCCAACGCGCCTACCTCACCGCCTACTTCGGCCTCCACCTGCGCGCCGTCCCCGCCCCCCTGCTCGACGCCCCCTCGCCCCGCTGGCCCGAGATCCGCTTCGACGCCTGATCCCCCGAGGCCCCGAGGTCCTGGGGCCCCGAGGTCCTGAGCCCCCGGGCCCCTGTTCCGCCGTTCCGCCGCCTCGGCCGACCGCGCGCTTCACCGGCTCGGCGATCCGCTCCTCCACCTCGGCCGTCACCTCCGTCGGCGCGAAGTACGCCGGCCGCATCGGCCCGTTGTCCAGCTGCGCCTGGTCGCTGAAACCCGGCGTGGCGTAGCGGGACTTTAACTTCTCCGCGCTCTGGAAGAAGCACACCACCGTGCCCTCCAGCGCGTAGGCGGGCATCCCGCACCGGAGCTCGGGCGCGAGCGCGGGGGCGGCGGCGGTGACCACCGCGTGCACCCGCTCGCCCTGCGGCATCTCCGCGATCTTCGCGAGCGCGTCCCGCAGCGCCTCGGCCGCCTTCTCCGCCCGCGAGGCCCGGCGGGCGGCCTTCTTCAGCTCCTGCGCGTGGTCCTTCACCGCGGCCCGCTCCTCGGCGGAGAACCCCTCGTGCCTGCTGCTCGTGCCGAACCCCTCCGTGCTGTCGTGCGATCCCGGGAGGAACCTCGGCGTCCGCCTCCGACACGGCGGACGGTCCGTCGGCTTCCGGGTCCGGTGGGTGGTGTGCGCACGGCGAAGCGGCGGAGCGGGAGGCCCGTGCCGGTGGGCCTCCCGGCTCCGCCGTACCGCCTCCCGCGGCGGTGAGGGCGTTGCGGTGCAGCGGGGTCAGTAGGGCAGGGGCCGGTTCTCGTGGGCCCACGCGCGTTCGGCCTCGCTGCGGGACGGGGGCGGGACCGGGGCACCGCGGACCGCGTAGGGTCCGTACGTGGCCGGGCCGACCCGGACGGAACCAGCGGAAGGACGGACCGTGCCGATCAGAGGCGTGATCTTCGACGTCGACGACACCCTGTTCGACTACTCGGGCTCGGAACAGGCGGGCATCCTCGCTCACCTGCACCACCTCGACCTGCTGCACCGCGTCCCCGACCCGCAGAGCGCCGTGACGCTGTGGCGCGAGGTCATGCGGGAGCAGTACGCCCGCTTCCTGGCCGGCGAACTGACCTTCGCCGGTCAACAGCGCGAACGCGCCCGCCAGTTCCTCGCCCGCCTCGGCGAGGACACCACCACCATGCCCGACGAGACCGCCGCCGCCTGGTTCGCCGGCTACACCGCCCACCGCAACGCCGCCTGGACCGCCTTCCCCGACGCCGCTCCCACCCTCGCCGCCCTCGCCCCCACCCACCGCCTCGGGGTCGTCTCCAACGCCCCGATCGACCAGCAACGCCCCAAACTCCACGCCACCGGCCTGCTGCACCACTTCGACGACACCGCCCTCGTCGGCTCCGACCGGCCCGGCGAGGCCAAACCCGACCCCGCCATCTTCTGGACCGGCTGCGCGCGCCTCGGCCTGCCCCCGCACGAAGTCGCCTACGTCGGCGACAACTACGACCTCGACGCCCTCGGCGCCCGCAACGCCGGCCTGCGCCCCTTCTGGCTCGACCGCACCGCCACCCGCACCGCCCCGGTCGACGACGGCATCCACGTCCTGCACACCCTCACCGCCCTGCCCGCCGCCCTCCACACCTGACCCGGGCCGCCCCGCGCACGGGAAGTCGGCGGGGTCGGCTTTTGGCGCTGAGGTGGGGCTCGGGTCCGAAGCTCGTCCACCATCCGGGCCCGCGGCTGTCGCGGGTTGTGGGGGAGTGGGAAGTCGGCGGGGTCGACTTCCCACTCCCCGGGGTGTGCCGGGTGCAGGACGCTCGCCGGGGGCCGGGGGCCGGGGTCAGTCGGTGAGGCCGAACATGGTGCGGCAGGCGGCGCTCAGGCCGGTGACGGTGACCGGGGTGCGGGCGTGTTCGGCCCAGGCCTCGGGGCTCAGGCGCAGGCGCTCGGAGACCACCACCCGCCCGTCCAGGACGTCCCGGTCGATGCCGTCGCCGCGGTAGCCGAGCCTGCGCGAGACGGCCAGGGAGGAGTGGTTGTCGGCGAAGGAGAGCGAGGTCGCCGAGCGCGCGCCCAGCTCCGCGAAGGCCAGGTGGAGCATCGCGGCCCGCATCTCGGTGCCCAGGCCCTTGCCCTGGTGTTCCAGGCCGAGCCAGGAGCCGGAGACGATCTCGCGCCGCACGCCGAACTCCTTGGCGCGCATGTCCTGGATCCCCACCGGGCGCCCCTCGTGGAAGGCGACCAGGTTCAGCGCCCAGTGCTGCGCGCTCCAGCGGCCCAGCCGTGCCCAGTGCAGCTGCATCACGTGCCGGGCGCGTTCGGCCGGCGGGAGCTCGCCCCACGGCGTCAGGAACGGACGGTCCTGGGGCAGGTGGACGCCGCGCGCGGCGACGTCCGCCACCTCGGCCAGTTCGTCCTCGGTGGGCAGACGCAGCTCCAGGCGGGGCGAGGTCACGCGCAGCCCCCGCAGGGGCCAGTGGTCGGTGATCATCGGACCAGTGTGCCCAGCGGGCGCACGACCCGCACCGCCATTTCCACCCGGCTCGCCGCCCCCGCGCCGCGCCCCGTTGTACGCCTTCCGGGCGACACCGACAGTGACCCAACTTGACGCACAGTCACCTAAGGTCATGTTATGAGTGCACGAAGTGATGCTCTGCTCGTCGGAGAACCGCCACCCCCGCACCGCCTGCCCACCCTCACCGCCCTGCGCTTCGCCGCCGCCCTCGCCGTCTTCCTCTTCCACGCCTTCCTCGTCACCGACCCGCTGCGCCCCGAGGCCCCGCTCGGCTTCTTCGCCGCCCCCCGCCTCGCCGCCGCCCTCGCCCACGCCACCTCCAAGGCCGGCTACGCCGGGGTCTCGTTCTTCTTCGTCCTCAGCGGCTTCGTCCTGACCTGGTCCGCGCGGGACGGTGAGCGCCCCGCCGCTTTCCGGCGCCGGCGCCTGGCCCGGATCTACCCCAGCCACCTGGCCATGTGGGCCGCCGCCGCCCTCCTGTTCGCCCGGGCCTGCCCGGTGCGGGTCTGGCTGCCCAACCTTCTGCTCGTGCACGCCTACTCGCCCGACCCGAACATCAACTCGGGTATGAACATGCCCAGTTGGTCGCTGTGCTGCGAGGTCCTGTTCTACCTGCTGTTCCCGCTCCTGCACCGCGCCGTACGGTGTCTGCCCGAACGCGCCCTGCGCCCGGCCCTGGCCGCCGTCCTGCTGGTGGCCGCGGCCGTCGCGGGAGCCGACGCGGCCCTGCTGCCGGCCCACCCCCGCATCCCCCAACTGCCGGTTTCGCTCGACCAGTTGTGGTTCGGCTACCTCTTCCCGCCGGCCCGGCTGCCGGAGTTCGTCCTGGGCATGCTGCTGGCCCGGGCCGTCGCCGCGGGTCTCGCCCCGCGCATCCCCCTCGCCCCCGCCGCCCTCCTCCTCGCGCCCGCCTACGCGCTGGCCCTCACCGTCCCCTCGCCCTACGACTTCGTCCTGCCGATGGCCCTGCCGATCGCCCTGGTCATCTGCGCCGCCGCCCACCACGACCTGCGCCTCGGCGCCCCGCGCCCCGCGCCGCGCCGCCTGGCCCAGTGGCTGGGCGGCGTCTCCTTCGGCTTCTACCTCTGCCAGGGCGTCGTCCTCTTCCACGGCCGCCCCCTCGTCCTCGGCGACCGCACCTACCCGACCCCGATCGCGGTCCTGCTGACGCTCGCCGCGTTCGCCGCGACCCTGGCCGCCGGGGCCCTCGTCCACACCCTGGTCGAACGCCCGGCGGTACGGCGCCTCGCCCGCCGCCGCGGCACGGCGGGGGGAGACCCGGACAGGCTCCGCCCCTGTCGAGCCGGCACCGATCGAGGGGATTCACCGCCGCCCGGCTCTCGATCGTCGACGAGCTGAGCATCCTCCCGTTTCCCGAGCGGGAGGCCCGGCCGGGGACGGACCGTCGACGGGGTGGGCCCGGACACCACGTGGCCGTGCTCAGGGAGAGCCGGGACTTCCGGAACGACCGCGGCGAAGAGACCGCCGAGGCGGCCGAACAGGAACCGGAAGCCGATCTCCGCGCACTGACGGCCGTTCTGGCCGACCGCTGGGGAGATCCGGCGACGGTCGAACTGTGGCCGTGTCCCGGGTTCGACGACCCGGATCCCGAATCGGCGGCTCCGGAGCCGCCGGGCTTCCTGTGCAACGTCGCCGCCACCATGCGCGTGTGGTGGCTGCCGTCCGGCGGCCGTCGGCTCGCGCCGGCCGTTGGCCGGGCCGATCCGGAGTTCCCGTTCGAGCCGCCGGCCGCCGTCGGTGAGAAGTCCTCGCTTCCGCGCTGAGCCGCGGGGTGCACGGCCGCCGTTCCGGCGGGCCACCCGATGGCGGCAGATGGCGGCAGGCGGCGGCCGGTGGCGGAAGGTGCGGGTGCGGGGGCCGTCAGTGGCCGGGGGTGGGCCGGTCGAGGGCGGCGACCTCGCGGACGGCGTCGGCGACGGCGCGGAAGTCCTTCCTCAGGATCGCGCCGTGGTTGCTGGGGACCTTCGCGCTGATCCCGATGTGCGGGTTGCGCTCGGTCACCGCGGGCAGGGCCGCGCGGATGATCTCCTGCTCCTCGCCCTTGCTGCCCAGGGAGACCCCCGAGGCGACCACGTACCGGGTCGGGACGGTGACGGCGTCCAGCACCGGGCCCAGTGCGCCGGCGCTGCCGATCCTGCCGAGCTCGATGTTGCAGTCGGACATCTGCCGGTGGGTCATCCGCGGGGTCAGGCCGGTGGGGCGCATCAGCGCCATGAGCGGCGCCCACTGCCGGAACTGCCTGCGGATGCGCTGCTCCATCTCCTCGGTGAGCCAGTCGTAGGGCTGCGCGCCGTCGACCAGGACGGCGCCGACGGTGCGCCGCGGGTTGCGCGAGGCCTGGTGAGCGCCGAGGAACGCCCCGTAGGACCAGCCCACCAGCAGGGCCCGCTCGACGCCGCGGGCGGTGAGGACGGCGTCGATGTCCCGGACGGCGGCCTCGAAGGAGTAGTCCGCGGAGCGCTTCGAGCGGCGGCCGCGGGCCCGCTCGTCGTAGGTGATGTGCCGGAACCGCGGGCCGAGTTCGGCGATGACGCGGCGCCAGTGGCCCTGGGTGGCGAACTGGCCGTTGAGGTAGAGCACGGGCAGGCCCGGGCCGCCGGTGTCGGTGACGGCGAGGGCGGTGTCGTCGACCGGCAGCATGCCGGTCCACGGGCTCGGACGGGTGGTGGGTGCGGTGTTGCCGGTCATGGTGTCCCCCTGGAGCTGGACGGTGTCGGCCCGGGCGGGGCCGGGGTCAGAGGCTGCGGGCGGTGATGTCGCCGTGGGAGGTGGTGGCGCGGATGTCGAGCACGGTGGTGCCGTCGTTGCGCAGGGCGTTGGCGACGCGGCCGTGACCGGTGCCGGCGTCCAGCGCGGCCGAGGCGCCGGCGGCGGCGCCGACGGTGATGCTCCCGGCCTGGGTGGTCAGCTCGACGGTGCCGCGCCGGGCCTCGGTGATCCGGATGTCGCCGCGGGTGGTGGCGATCCGGGCGGGTCCGGTGAGCCGGCCGACCTCGATGTCGCCGTCGACGGCGGTCAGGTCCAGGCTCGCGGCCTCGTCGACCTTGGTGGTGCGGTACGCGCCGTCGAAGGCGACGTCGCCGAGGCGGCCGACGACCCGCAGTTCGGCGGCGGCGGCCCTGCCCCGGACGGCGGAGCCGGCCGGCAGCTGGACGGTGACCTCCAGGGAGCCGGTGGGGCCCAGGAGCTGGTGCCCGGCCGCGGCGGTGGTGATCCGCAGGACGCCGTCGGCGAAGGCGACGGCGGTGCGCTCGGCGGCCTGGACGTCGCGGTTCCTGCCGGCCTCGGCGGGCCGGACCTCGACGGTGGTGTCGCCGCGCTCGGCGGCGATGAACCGAACGCGCCCGCCGGGGATGTCCAGGACGACGGTGATCGGGGCGGAGGTGTCGAACTTCTGCATGGTGCGCTCCTGGGTGGATGCGGGGTGGGTGCGGGCTCGGACCCGGTTCCGGGCCTGCCCCGTCGGTGTTTCCGACATTGGAAACGCTACGTTGCTTTCAAGATCCCGGCAACTAGTTCGTTGCGTCAAAACAGCGTTGTGGCAGGTGAATGACGGGAAACTGTTGCAACGGATGTGTCGATGAACGCAACGGCGACCGTTGCGACCATTGCAATGGGTGAAAGGTGAACGCTATGGTGGGGCCGACCGGTGACCCCACCCGTCGGCACCCCGCGAACCAGGCCGCGAACCAAGCGGCGACCACCCCCGCGCAGAACGCCAATCCCGGAGGCATCCTCACCCACCCGGTACGCCGGCAGAACGCCCAGGGGCTGGCCGACAACC
>NZ_JBSHAP010000034.1:0-43882 GCF_053611565.1 Kitasatospora sp. NPDC054795 | reverse complement strand
ATCTTTTTTTTTTGCTTGCACTGCTCGCCGACGTGTTCAATTTTGTGCTTGTTTTTTGTGACCCTGACTGGGGGGGCCCCCCCCCGCCACCCCGGCGCGCCCCACGCCGCGAACCAGGCCGCGAACCATGCGGCGACGACCACCGAGGAGAACGCGATGCCCGGAGGCAGGCTCACCCAGCAGGAACGCCGGCAGATCGCGCTGGGGCTGGCCGACAACCTCCCCTACGCCGAGATCGCCCGGCGCCTGGAACGCCCCACCTCCACCGTCACCCGCGAGGTGATGCGCAACGGCGGCCCCCTCGCCTACCGCGCCGACCTCGCCCACCGCGCCACCGAACACCGCGCCCAGCGGCGCCGGCCCGCCACCCCCGGCGCACAGCACTCCGGCCCGCAGCCCCACGGGCGCGACAGCGAGGCCGTGGCCGCCTACGAGGAACAGCTCACCACCGTCCTGATGGGCTCGGGCCTCAACCGGATGGGGGCCCGGGTGATCACCTGCCTGTCCACCACCGACGCGGGCAGCCTCACCGCCGCCGAACTCGCCCAGCGCCTGCAGGTCAGCCCGGCCTCCGTCTCCAAGGCGATCGCCTTCCTGGAGAGCCAGAGCCTGGTACGCCGCGAACGCGACGAACGCCGCCGCGACCGCTACATCGTCGACGACGAGCTCTACTACCAGGCCGTCATCGCCAGCGCCCGCGCCAACGACCGGGTCATCGAAGCCGCCCGCCAGGGCGTCACCGTCCTCGGCCCCGGCACCCCCGCCGCCGTCCGCCTGGAGAACATCGCCCGCTTCCTCGACTTCATCAGCGAGAGCATCGTGCGCGCCGCCGACCAGGCCCGCGAAGTCCTCCACACCAAGCCGGCCTTTACCGCGGGCAAGGAACCGGAGTAGGAAACCGGAGCAGGGAACCGGAGCAGGAAACCGGAGCAGGGAACCGGAGCAGGAAACCGGAGTGGGAAGTCGGACCCGCCGACCTCCCGCTCCGCGGCCGTGAGGGGTCAGGCCGCCCGGCGCAGGGCGGCCTTCTCGATCGTCCGGATCCGCCGCCACGTGTACACCCACGCGTCGATGTCCCGCACCCCGCAGATCTGCAGGTAGTGCCGCACCTTCTCCATCTGCGGGAGGGACGCGGCGTTGAGCATGTCGGAGATCGTGCTGCGCCGCAGGACCTTGCCGTACGCCGTGTGCCGCTGCCGGTGCAGCCTCTCGCTGCGCTCCTCCAGCCGGCGCAGCGACGGCTCGCCGGCCCAGATCCTCACGTCCTCCAGGCCCGCGACGAACTCCTCCACGGTGGAGAACATCACCGGATCGGGCTCCCCCGCGGCCGGGACCGGCACGCGCCAGTCGGGGGCGGGACGCTCGTCGGGGACGTGCTCGGCAGCGGCGGGGCGCTCGGCGGCGGCGCGCCGAGCAGTGGCACGGGCTTCCTCGGCCGCATCGCGGAGGAGCAGCACGTGCTGCTGGTCGCGACTGCTCACGCCCATCCCGTCCAACAGTGCTCTCAGCGCCCGCTCCGAGGGAAGCAGCTTGCCCGTGAGCATGCTGCTCGCGGTGGCGACCGACAGGCCGCGCCCTCTGACGATCGAGCTCAGGGACGGCAGACCTGCCAGCAGGCGCTGTTGCCGCAGCTCGGCGACGAACCGGGCGCGGGCGGTGTCCTCCGCGTGAGCCGGCGTGCTCATCGCCGCCCCCGTGCGGCCGTGCCGGTGACCGCCCGGGGTCGCCGTCCCAGTGAGCCGGAGGCCTCGACCGCCGCGGTGACGACGACGGTGACCAGCGCCTCGACGGTGTACCCGAGGACGATCAGGGCGATGACGCCGGCCAGGGCGACCGCGAGGAACGCCGCGGACAGCGCGGCGCGCCGCAGGTCGTGGCTCTCGGCGTACTGCGCGGGCGGCGGCGTGCGCCGCACCGCGCATCGGAACTCGAACAGCACTGTGATCCCTCTCTGAACCCTCAACCCGGACGTGGGGATTGCCGTCCCCTGGGCCGCCCGGCGGGCGGCCGGGTCAGATCATGCGCGGGCCGCGAAGGCCCGCGCAAGTTCCTGCCGGTGGGCGCGACCGGCGGCAAATGGGGATCTGGTGAGGGGATTTGACGGCTTCTCGGGACGGCTTCGGACATCGCCGCGCCGGCGCCGGTGCTCGCACGTCCGGGGGTGTCCGAAGCTCTCCGCGCGCCTGCGGGCGCAGTCACGGGATCACGCCTGCTCAGGGCGATCCGGCGTCCGAAGGCGTCCGGGACTGTCCGAAGTCGTCCGGCCGGCTTGGCCGATGCCCCGCCGGCTGCGACAGTGCCACCCGAGAGCCCTTCCCCTCAACCCGGACGGTCTCCCCGGGCGGAGCGCTGTTGCCGCAGTCCCGCCGTGACGCGGATCACATCGAAGAAGGCCTGCCCCGTGAAGGGAGCAGGCCTTCTTTCCGTTCCCCGGGGCAGCGGTTCAGGGGGCGAGGACCAGCCGGCCGCGCAGGTGGCCCTCCTCCAGGCGGCGGTGGGCGTGGGCGGCGCGGGTCAGGGGGAGGGTGTCGGCGACCCGCAGGGTGAGGCGGCCGTCGGCGGCGAGGACGCAGAGGCGGGCGAGGGCGGCGCCGTCGGCGGCGATCCACACGTTGGCGACCCGGATGCCCCGCAGGGCCGCCGGGGCGCTGCCGGCCGCGACCGCGACGAAGGCGCCGCGCCCGCGCACCGCGCCCAGCGCCCGCACGCCCAGCAGGGCGGCGTCGATCGCGCCGTCGACCCCGCCGGGCACCGATTCCCGTACGGCGGCGGCCACATCGGGCGCCGTGCGCGGCACGAACCACTCGGCGCCCAGAGCGCGCACCAGCCGCTCGTCGCCCTCCCCGGCCAGTGCGACCACCCGCAGGCCGCGCAGGACGGCCAGTTCGACGGCGAAGCCGCCGACCGCGCCCGCGGCGCCGGTGACCAGGACGGTGGAGCCGGCCGGCAGGTCGAGCAGGTCCAGGGCCTGCAGCGCGGTGAGGCCGTTCAGCGGCAGCGTCGCGGCCTGCGCGAGGGTGACGCCCGCCGGGGCGGGGGCCAGGGCGTCCGCGTCCAGGACGACCTGGTCGGCGTAGGTGCCGAGGTCGGCGTCCAGGAGGTCGCGCAGGCCCACCACCCGCTGCCCGGGGGCGAATCGCGTCACGCCGGGGCCGACGGCGTCCACCGTCCCGGCCACGTCCCAGCCGATGCCGGTCACCGCCCGGGGCGCCATCAGCCCGGCCCCGGCGAGCGCCCCGGAGCGGGTGACCGCGTCCACCGGGTTGACCCCGGCCGCCGCCACCCGCACCCGCACCTGCCCGCGGCCCGGCCGCGGCGGCGCCACCTCCACCAGCTCCAGCACCTCGGGACCGCCGAACTCCCGCACCACCACGGCACGCATCGCACCCACACCCCTCACGTCTCGGCTCGCGCCTCGGCTCGGGCCTCGGCAACTCCGCCCAACCTAAGGAGAGTTACTCTCCACAGGGAAGGACGCACCCGAAGGTGCGTACCGTACGGAAAGGAGAGTGGGCCGGTGCCCACCACGACCGCCGCCCAGCGCCGCGCCGCCGAGGCCGCCGACTACGACGCCTACCTCGCCGAGTGCCCGGCCCGCCAACTCCTCGACCGGATCGGCGACAAGTGGGCCAGCCTCGTCGTCAACGCCCTCGCCGACGGACCGCTGCGCTACAGCGGCCTGCGCCGGCGCCTGGCCGGGGTGAGCGAGAAGATGCTCACCCAGACCCTGCGCGCCCTGGAACGCGACGGCCTGGTCGGGCGCACCGTCACCGCCGGGGTGCCGGCCCGCGTCGACTACGCGCTCACCGCGCTCGGACGCGACCTGCTGCCGCTCGTGCGGCAGATCAAGGCCTGGGCCGAGTACCACATGCCGCAGGTGCTCGCGGCGCGCGCCGCGTACGACGACGGGCACCGGGCAACGGGCTGACCGAAGGCCCGTGGCCGGGGCGGGTCCCCGGCCGGGCGGGCCGACGGGGGAGACGAGGGCGGGGCGCAACCTCCCGTCGGGCGGCTCGTTGGGCCGTACGGGTCGAACCGACCGGCCGGGGCGGGAGCGCGCCGCCCCCGGCCCTGACGGATGGGGACGTCATGACCGACACCGACACCGCCGCGGGCTCCGCGGTCCGCAGCGGCAGCCCGGACGCCGCGGTGGACCGGGTGGCCGACTTCTACGGCGCCTACATCGACGCCGTCGACGACGGCACCGACGACCTGGGCGACCGGCTTCGCTCCCACTACCTCACCGAGGACTTCCGTCAGCGGCTGGCGGCCTGGGAGGAGGTCAACCACGCCGACGGCGTGCTGCGCGCCCAGGACGTGCCCACCCGCTGGGAGGTGCGCCACCACGACGCGGGCGCCGGGCACCTGTTCACCACCGTCACCCTGACCTGGGGCACCGGCCCCGACGCCGGGCACACCCGGCTGGCGGTGCGCAGCGACCTGGACACCAGGCTGATCTCGGACATCGAGGAGGGCTGACCGGGCCCGCCGGGCGCCCGCCCCGCCGCCCCGCCCGGCCGCGGTCACGCCAGGGCGGCGGCCAGGCGCTCGGGCAGGGTGGCGTACGGGCGGCAGTCGACCACGGGCAGCGCGTGGGCGCGGGCCTGGCCGGCGAGCCAAGTGCTGTAGCGGGCGCTGACGGCGGCGCGCTCGGGCTGCGGGCCCGAACCGGGCTCGCGGTCGGCGTAGTTGGCGCCGATGCGCCGCGGGTCGTCCTCGTGCAGGAAGACCGCGCGCACGCGCCGGCCCTGCCCGGCGGCCTCGGCGGCGGCGCGGGCGGCGGCGGCCGGGGTGAGGTAGTCGCCCTCCACGATCGCGGGCACGTCCACGGTGAGCCGGTTGCGCACGACGCCCAGCAGCGCGTCGTCCAGGGCGCGGGCGGTGGCGATCTGCAGCTCCAGGACGCGGTCGGCGGGCAGCGCGTCGGGGTCGGGCACGGTGGCGAAGTGGTGCAGGCCGGGGTGGCCGGCGGGGGTGGTGGCGGCCTGGAGGGCGGCCACGACGTCGTCGAACTCGACCACGAACGCGCCGTGCCGGGCGGACAGGCGGGCGGCGGCTCGGCTCTTGCCGATGCCGGACGCGCCGCCGATCAGCAGGACGTCCCACGGGCTTTCGTCGGTATGCATACCGGCACGGTAAGCGGTCCGGGGTGCGGGTGGGCTCCGTGGGGTGGGGGAGGCGGCCCGCCGGGCGCCTCCCGGCCCGGCCCCCGGCGCCCGGCAGCCGGCCCCGGCCCGGTCCGTGGTCCGCCGCCCGTGCAATTTTGCTGCGGGCGGCGGCAGCGGTCGGGTCAGGCCTGGTCGCGGGCGGCGGCGCGGCGCACCGCCCAGGGCAGGACGAACCACAGCACGGCGAAGATCAGCGCGATGGTGCAGGTGATCGGCACCGCCGGTGCGGTGCCGAGGACGACGTCGAGGACCAGCAGCACGGCGCCGGTCAGTGCCGAGGCGAGCAGCAGCAGGCCCACCTGGGCAATGCGGACGGAGACGGTGACGATCCGTTGCTTGCCGGGGTGGTGGTAGAGGCCGCGGTGCAGGGCGACGGGGGTGGCCAGGACGGCCGCGGCGATGACCGACAGCAGCAGGGTGATGACGTAGATGTCCTGCTGGGTGTCGGTGAGCTGGGTGAAGCGCGGGGTGAAGGCGACGCCGAGCAGGAAGGCGAAGACGATCTGCACACCGGTCTGGAGCACCCGCAGTTCCTGGAGCATCTCCACCAGGCGCCGGTCGGCCCGCACCTCGGGGTTCTCCCAGCCGGGCGGGGGAGCGGGGGAGGGCCGGTGGTGCGGCGGCGGGGCGTCGGGCGGGGGAGTCTCGCTGGCCATGCGTCAGCTTCTCACGGGCCGCCGTCACCGCCCCGCTCCGTACGGCCCGCGTTCCCGGTGCCCCCGGTGCGGCTTCCCCCGGTGCGGCTTCCACCCGCGTCCCCGGTGCCGTCCAGGCGGTGCTGCCAGGCGGTGAGCAGGCCCTGCAGGGCTGCGGCCTCCTCGGCGCTCAGGTGCGCCAGCAGGCGGTGCTCGTTGCGCAGGTGGGCGGTGAACGCCTCGTCGAACAGGCGCCGGCCGGCGTCGGTGAGGGCGACCACGCGCCCGCGCCGGTCGTCCGCTGCGGGGCGGCGGGTGACCAGCCCGGCGCGCTCCAGCCGGTCGATCCGCTTGGTCATCGCGCCGGTGGTCACCATCGTGTGCGCGGCCAGCTCGCCCGGGGCCCGCTCGTACGGGGCGCCGGCGCGGCGCAGCGCGGCGAGCACGTCGAACTCGCCCTCGCCCAGGCCGTAGCGCTGGTAGACGAGGGTCAGCTCGGCGGTCAGGCGGGCGGCGAGGCGGTGCAGGCGCCCGATGACGGCCAGCGGGGAGACGTCGAGGTCGGGGCGCTCGCGCCGCCACGCGGCCTGGATCTGGGCGACGTGGTCCGGGGGCCGCTCCTCGTGCCGGTCCTCGTACCGCTCTTCGTGCCGGTCCTCGTGCTGGTCGGGCTCCATGGACACCACCCTACGCCAGTAGCTTCCCAGGAAGCTATATTGCCTTCCATGGAAGGCACCAAACGCTGGGTGCTGCTCACCGCCCTCGCCCCCGTCGCCTGGGGCGCCAACTACTGGGTCACCCACGCCCACCTGCCCGCCGACCGCCCCCTGTGGGGCGCCGCCCTGCGCGCCCTGCCCGCCGGACTGCTGCTGCTCGCCCTCGCCCGCCGCCGCCCGCACGGCGCCTGGTGGTGGCGCAGCGCCCTGCTCGGCCTGCTCAACACCGCCGCCTTCTTCGTCCTGCTCCACCTCGCCTCCCAACTGCTGCCCACCAGCGCCGCCGCCACCCTCATGGCCGCCTCCCCGCTGGCCCTGCTGCTCACCGCCTGGGCGCTGGCCGGGCAGCGGCCGCGCCGCGCGCACCTGGCGGGGTCGGTGGTGGGCCTGGCCGGGGTCGCCCTCGCACTGGCCGGAACGGGGGAGGGGATCGGCTGGGCCGGGCCGGCGGCTTCCGCGGCCGCGATGCTCGTCTCCTCCGTCGGCTACGTGCTGGCCGCCCGCTGGCGCGAGGGCGCCGACCCGCTCACCGCCACCGCCTGGCAGCTGACCGCCGGCGGCCTGGTGCTGCTGCCGCTCGCCGCCGTCGCCGAGGGCGCGCCCCCGCCGGCGGACGGGCCCACCCTGCTCGCCTTCGGCTACACCACCGCGGTCGCCACCGCGCTCGCCTTCACCTGCTGGTTCGCCGGACTGCGCCACCTGCCGGCCGGCACGGTGGGCCTGCTCGGACTGCTCAACCCGCTCACCGGCGTGCTGCTGGGCACCGCGCTGGACGGCGACCCCTTCGGGGTGCGCCAGGGCGCGGGACTGGCGCTGGTGGTCGCCGGCATCCTGCTCGGGCGCCCGCGCGCCGACGCGGCCGCCGAACCCGCCGCCGAGCCCGGTCCCGCGGCCGGGCCCTCTGCCGGTCCCGAGCCCGCTCCCGCCGCCGGGCGGGCCCGCCGGACTCCGGACCGGGACCTTGATCTCAAGTCGACTTGAGGTCGTAGCGTCCGTGGTGCGCGACCGGACCGGACGCGACACGCACAGCGATCCCGAGGAGTCAGGGCCATGACCACCATCACCACCACCGCGAACCTCGCCGCGCTCGAACGGCGGGTCCAGGTCCTCACCGACCGCGCCGACATCACCGGCCTCATCGACGGCTACCTGCTCAGCCTCGACACGGTGCCCCGCGGCGGCGGGCGGTTCGACGAGGCGTGGGCGCGGCGCTACTTCACCCCCGACGTGCGGATCACCACGCCGGTGGGGGACCACGAGGGCATCGACGGGCTGGCCGAGTCCGAGCAGGCGACCCTCGGGAAGTTCGAGCGGACCCAGCACGTGGGCGCCAACCACATGATCGACCTGGACGGGGACCGGGCCGCGGTGCGCTGGAACGCCGTCATGGCGCACGTCCACCTCGCCTCGACCCAGCAGGCGCGCGGCGAGGAACCCGGCGGCCACTTCGACGTCGGCGGCACCTTCACCGGCGAGGCGGTGCGCACCCCCGACGGCTGGCGCCTGCGAAGCCTCGACGTGCGCGCCGTGTGGACGAGCGGCAGGGGTCCGCTCGTCCTGACCCCGAAGGCCGGGGCGACCCTGCGCGACCTCGCCGGCGGAGCGTGACGGCGGCCCCGGGGCACCACCAGGGGCGCGGGAGCCCCCGCTTGCCCTCCGGCCGGGGCGCGTGATCCGATGGCGCGAGCATCGCGTGCCGGTGGCGGACTGCGTCAGGCATGGAGGTGCGGAACCGAAGGGACCGCCACCCGTGGCCTCCCCCTCCACCGGCCGTACGGCCGCCCTCAGTCTGCAACTTTCCCGCGCGCACCAGGACTTGCGCCGCCGCCTCGCCGACCTGCGCACCAATCTCGGCCGGCCCCGCCGCCCGGACGGCGACGGCAACGAACTCCTCACCCACTGCCTGGCCTTCTGCACCGCCCTGACCAACCACCACCAGGGCGAGGACACCGGCCTGTTCGCCCAACTCCTGTACGAACGCCCCGACCTGGCGCCGACCATCGGCAAACTCGTCGAGGACCACGGCTTCATCACCCACATCCTCACCCGGGTGCGCCACCTCGCCGACCGGGCCGCCGAAGCCGGCGCCACCGGCGCCGACCTGGAGGCGATCGGACGCGAACTCGACGGACTCGCCGCCATCATGGACTCCCACTTCGGCTACGAGGAACGCGCCATCGGCGCCGCCCTGGACGCCGGGGTGCGCGACGACGGCTGGTCGGAGCCGGTGCTGCGCTTCCGGGCGCCGTAGGACCCGGCACCGTAAAACCCGTCGCACCGGCCGGCCCGCCTTCCCTACACTCGCCACGCGGCCGCGCCCCGACGCGCGGCCCGCCACGACAATGTGACGACCACGACGACCACGACGACCGCGACGACCGCGACGACGAACGAGACGAGAGAGGGGGCGGGCGGCCATGCCGAAGCAGAGCGCCGCCGCCCCCTCTCCCGCGTCGCGGTACGAGGTGATCCTGGTGTCCCCGGCCTCCCGGTGCCCGCTGCGCGGCCGGCACCGGAGCAGTGCCGCCACCGTCTGACACCGGCCTGTCCGGCCGCCATCCCATTCCGTGGTCATGAATCCGACGATCCGTCGGCACTGCTGGAATCGCGCGCCCACCCCACGAGCAGAACCGCCTCGAAAGGCACCCGGGCCATGCGCACCCACACCACCACCCGCACCACCACCCGCAGCACCGCCACCGGCACCACCACCACCACCGCCGCCGCCGCGACCGCCGGTATCGCCGCCGTCCGCAACCTCGGCATCCTCGCCCACGTCGACGCCGGCAAGACCACCGTCACCGAGCGGATCCTCTACCTCACCGGCACCACCCACAAGCGCGGCGAGGTCCACGACGGCACCACCGTCACCGACTTCGACCCCCAGGAGCGCGACCGCGGCATCACCATCTTCGCCGCCGCCGTCAGCTGCGCCTGGGCCGGGCACCGGATCAACCTCATCGACACCCCCGGCCACGTCGACTTCGCCGACGAGGTCGAGCGCTCCCTGCGGGTGCTCGACGGCGCGGTGGCGGTGTTCGACGCGGTCGCCGGCGTCGAGCCGCAGAGCGAGTCGGTGTGGCGCCAGGCCGAACGCCACGGCGTGCCGCGCATCGCCTTCGTCAACAAGCTCGACCGCGCCGGCGCCGACCTGGACGCCGCCGTCGCCGCCATCCGCGAACGCCTGCATCCGCGCCCGCTGGCCGTCCACGTGCCCATCGGCGCCGAGGAGTCGTTCACCGGCGTCGTCGACCTGGTCGGCCTGCGCGCCCTCACCTGGGACGACGACGGCACCCTGCACCAAGGCCCGGTCCCGGCCGGCCTCGAAGCCCGGGCGGCCGAGCGCCGCCGCGCCCTGGAGGAGGCGGTGGCCGAACTGCACCCCGAGGCCCTGGAGGAGTTCTGCGCGCGCGCCACCCTGGGCGCCGACACCCTCACCGCGGCCCTGCGCGACCTCACCCGCACCGGCGAGGTGGTCGTGGTGCTGTGCGGCTCCGCCTACCGCAACCGCGGCATCGAACCGCTTCTGGACGCCGCCGTCGCCTACCTGCCCTCCCCGCTCGACGTCCCGCCCACCCGCTCCGCCGACCGCGCCCAGCAGCGCGACCCCGACCCCGAACAGCCCCTGACCGCCCTGGCGTTCAAGGTCACCTCCGCCCCGACCGGGCGCCTGACCCACCTGCGCCTGTACGCCGGAACCCTCCACAAGGGAGCCACCGTGCTCGACACCGCCACCGGCCGCCGCGAGCGCGTCGCCCGCATCCTCACCGTCCTGGCCGACCGCCACACCGAGACCGACAGCGCCCGCGCCGGCGACATCGTCGCCGTCGTCGGCCCCAAGCACACCCGCGTCGGCGCCACCCTGTGCGACGCCGACCACCCCATCGTCCTGGAGGCCCCCGTGAGCGCCGAACCGGTCGTCACCGTCGCCGTCGAGGCCCGCCGTGCCGCCGACACCGACAAGCTCGCCGCCGCCCTCGCCCGCCTGGCCGAGGAGGACCCCTCGCTGCGCGTGGCCACCGACCCGGAGACCGGCCAGCGCACCCTGTCCGGCCTGGGCGAACTGCACCTGGAGGTGGCGGTGGAGAAGGTCCGGCGCGAGGCCGGCGTGGAGGCGGTCGTCGGGCGCCCGCGCGTCGCGCTGCGTGAGGCCCTCACCGAGGGCGTCACCGGCTTCACCTACCGGCACGCCAAACAGGACGGCGGCGCCGGGCAGTTCGCCCACCTCGTCCTCGACGTCCACCCCCTGCCGGCGGGCACCGAGGGGGAGTTCGCGTTCACCTCCACCGTCACCGGCGGACGGGTGCCCCGCGAGTACGTGCAGGCCGTCGAGGCCGGCTGCCGCGACGCCCTGGCCGAGGGCCCGCTCGGCGGGCACCCGGTCACCGGCGTCGCCGTCACCCTCACCGACGGGGCCACCCACCCCAAGGACTCCTCCGAGCTCGCCTTCCGCACCGCCGCCCGCCTCGGCCTGCGCGAGGCCCTGCGCGCCTCGCGGATGCACCTGCTGGAACCGCTCGCCGAAGTGAGCGTCACCGTGCCCGAGGACGCCCTCGGGACCGTCCTGGGCGACCTCGCCGCCCGCCGCGGCCACGTCCGCTCCACCGAACCCGGCCACGGCGCCACCGCCCGGGTCGGCGCGCTGGTGCCGCTGGCCGAACTCTTCGGCTACGCGGGCCGCCTGCGCGGCCGCACCCAGGGCCGCGGCACCTTCACCACCCGACCGGCCGGCTACGCCCCCGCGCCCACGCCGGCCGGCTGAGCGGCACCGGCCGGCTGTGCGGCGTCGCCCGGCCCTCCCCGTACCGGGAGGGCCGGGCGGCGTCCGCTACAGCGCCCCGGCGTCGGCCGCCGCCCACGCCGACGGGTACAGCGGACGCCAGCCCAGCTCCCGGCGCGCCGCCGCCGTGGACACCTGTCCCTCCCACGGGTCGAACGCCTCGATCGGCTCGTCCGGCGAACTGCCGGGGTGCGTACGACCGTTGAGCGCGTACAGGTCCCAGGCCGTCAGCGGCGCGTCGTCGCCGACGTTGTACGTGCGCCCCTCGATGCCGGGCGTCACCACCGCGCGCCACAGCGCCCGCGCCACGTCCGCGTGGTGCACCACCGCCAGGCGCTGGTGCGCGGGCCAGTTCGCCGCCCAGTGCAGCGACTGCGCCAGATGCGGATCGCCCTGCCCGTACACGAACGCCAACCGGGCCACCACCAGCGGAAGTTCGGCCCCCAGTGCGCGCAGCCCCGCCTCGGCCTGCGCCTTGGACGCCGCGTACACCCCCCATGCCGGATCCGGTGCGAGCCGGTCGCCCTCCACGGCGGGGCGCCCCAGCCCCCGCCCGTACACCAGGTTCGTACTGGTGTGGACGAACCGCCGCACCCCGGCCTTCGCCGCCTCCCGCCCCAGGGCGACGGCCGCGTCCCGGTTGACCGCCCACGCCGCCTCGTCCGGCACCCCGCGCAGCGCCGCCGCCACGTTCAGCACCACCTCGGCGCCCTCCAGCGCCCGCGCCCGGTCCGTCTCCTCGCACAGGTCGCCGACCACCACCTCCACCCCGTCCAGGTCCCGCGCCTTCGCGGCGTCCCGCACCAGCACCCGCACCGAGGACCCGTCCGCCTGCGCCCACCGCACCAGCCGCGGCACCAGCCTGCTGCCCACCGAACCCGTCGCGCCCGTCACCAGGATCGTCGCCATCGTCCGCCTCCTCCAGGAGAGTTGATCACCTTCGACACCCACCACCCTGCCCGCGCCCCGAGCGGTGCGGCAGAGACCTCCCGATCCAGGGACCGCCGATCCCTGGCTGGGGGCCCGGGCGCAGGGCCGGCCGGGGCCGTGCGAAAAGCGGTCGCGCTCCCGGCGGGGCGCGCCGTAGCGTGCGCGGGTGGACGACGAGGATCCGAAGGAAGTGGTCCGGCGCGGGTACGACGTGCTGTCGGAGCACTACGAGCGGGCGTTCGGCAGCGGGACGAAGTACGGACCGTGGATCGAGGATTTGCTCGGCCGGCTCCCCGGGGCCGCGACCGTCCTGGACATCGGGTGCGGCACCGGGGTTCCCGTGGCCCGCTCCCTGGTCGCGGCGGGTCACCGGGTGACGGGGGTCGACATCAGCGAGGTCCAGGTCCGCAGGGCCCGGCAGCTCGTGCCGGGTGCCGACTTCGTCCGGGCCGATGCCACGACCGTGGAGTTTCCCCGGGGCCGCTTCGACGCCGTCGTCTGCCTGTACGCCCTGATCCATGTGCCGGTGGAGGAACAGCCGGCCCTGCTGGAGCGGATCGCCCACTGGTTGCGGCCGGGAGGCTGGTTCCTGAGCACCACCGGGCACCGGGCCTGGACCGGGACCGACGAGAACTGGCTCGGCGGCGGGGCCGCGATGTGGTGGAGCCACGCCGACGCCGCCACCAACCGCGGGTGGCTCGTGAGCGCCGGCTTCGACGTGGTCCACGAGGAGTTCGTGCCCGAGGGCGACAGCGGCCACGTCCTGTTCCGGGCCCGGCGCCGCGGACACCCGCCGCACGCCGACGGGTGACGGCGTCCCCGCCCGTGAGCGCCGGCGCCGGCCGGACGGACGCGGCACCGGGGGCCGCGTCCGCGAGCGGGGGACCGCCGGTCCCTGGTGGCGGCGGGCTCCGGCGGGCCATGCTGGGGGCATGATCGACCGAGCGGCACTGGCCGACTTCCTCACCCGCACCCGGGCCCGGCTCGCCCCCGCCGACCTGGGGCTGCCGCCCGGGGTCCGGCGGCGCACACCGGGGCTGCGCCGCGAGGAGGTGGCGCAGGTGGCGGGACTGTCGGTGGACTACTACGCGCGCCTGGAGCAGCGGCGCGGCCCGCAGCCCTCGCCGCAGCTGCTCGCGGCGCTGGCGCGGGCGCTGCGGCTGAGCGAGGACGAGCGCGACCACCTGTTCCGCCTCGCCGGGCACGAGCCGCCGCGCCGGCACGGCCCGCTCGGGCACGTGCGGCCGGGGCTGCTGCTGATCCTGGACCGGTTGCACGACACGCCCGCCCAGGTCGTCTCCGACCTCGGCGACGTCCTCGCGCAGAACCCGATGGCCACCGCCGTCTTCGGCGACGTCACCGCCCTGGCGCCCGAGCGGCGCAACCTGCTGCTGCGCTGGTTCACCGAACCGGGCGTCCGGGCGCTGTTCCCGCCCGAGGACCACGAGGACCTCGCCCGCGCCCACGTCGCCTCCCTGCGCGCCGCCCGCACCGCCCGCCCCGGGGACCGGCGCGCCGCCGAACTGCTGGAGCAACTTCTCGCCAGCGGCGAGGAGTTCGCCTCCTGCTGGGAGCGCCACGAGGTCGCCCGGCGGCGCAGCGGCCGCAAGCGGGTGCTGCACCCGGTGGTGGGGCCGCTGGAGCTGGAGTGCGAGGTGCTGGCCGCCGGCGGCGAGGACCAGCTGCTGCTGGTGCACACCGCCGCGCCGGGCGGCGAGTCGGCCTCCCGTCTGGAGCTGCTGCGCGTCGTCGGCGCCCCGGCACCCGCCTGACCGCGCCCGCCTGACCGCGCCCGGGCCGCCGGGGCGGGGCCGCGGCACGAACCGGGGCGGGACCGGCGGCGGCGCGGACCGGGGCGGGGCAGCCGGGACCCGCTGCGGCGCGATCCGGGGCGGGGCCCGTAGGCTGGGCCGGGCCGTCGACGGTACAGACCGTCACCAGTAGGGCGGAACGCGACAGAAACGGGCAGGCAGGGGCACATGCAGTTCGACGACCAGGGCGACCTCGACACCTCGCAGGTGGACGACCGGCGCGGCATCCCGGGCGGGAAGATCGCCATCGGGGGCGGGGCCGTGGGCCTGATCGCGGTGCTGTTCGCCGTCGTCCTCGGGGTCGACCCGCAGCTGCTGGGCCTGTCCTCCGGCTCCGGCTCCTCCTCCAACTCCTCCGGCGTGCGCACCGCCGGCGAGGCGCAGCAGGCCTGCAAGACCGGGGCGGACGCCAACAAGCGCCAGGACTGCCGGATCGTGGCGGTCACCAACAGCCTCCAGGAGTTCTGGCGCACCGAGCTGCCGCGCGCCGCCAAGGTCCCGTACAAGAACGCCGAGACGGTGCTGTTCACCGGCCAGGTCTCCACCGCCTGCGGGGCGGCGACCTCGGCGGTGGGCCCGTTCTACTGCCCCGGCGACAAGAAGGCCTACGTCGACCTGGGCTTCTTCAACGAGCTGTCCGCCCGCTTCGGCGCCAAGGGCGGCCCGTTCGCCGAGTCCTACGTCGTCGCCCACGAGTACGGCCACCACATCCAGAACCTCACCGGCGCCATGCAGAAGGTCGGCAACGACCGCCAGGGCGCCACCAGCGGCTCGGTGCGCCTGGAACTGCAGGCCGACTGCTACGCCGGGGTGTGGGCGCACCACGCGACGACCACCCCGCAGCCCTCCACCGGCCGTCCGCTGATCGCCTCGCTCACCGACCAGGACATCGCCCAGGGCCTGGACGCGGCGGCGGCGGTCGGCGACGACCGGATCCAGCAGCAGGCCACCGGGCGGATCAACCCGGAGGCCTGGACGCACGGTTCCGCCGAGCAGCGCAAGGCCTGGTTCACCACCGGCTACCGCGGCGGCGACTTCGCCCAGTGCGACACCTTCTCGGCCGCGAAGCTGTAGCGGCGCCGAACCGGGGGGCGGCCGTCAGAAGCCGCCGTCCGCCCGCCCGCCGCCGGCAGCCCGCCCGCCGCCCGCCCAGTCCCAGCCCGCGATCGCCTCGCGCAGCAGCCGGGCGCCGGCGGGCAGACGGGCCCGCGCGTCCCAGAACAGGGTCAGGGAGCGCCGGCAGTCGGGGCTGTCGACGCCGACCCACACCAGCGGCAGGCGGGTGGCGGTGCGCCGGGCGACGGCGGGCACCAGGCCGATGCCCAGGCCCGCGCTGATCAGTTCGGCGATGGCGCCGGCCTCGTCGCTCTCGCAGACGATCCGCGGCACCAGCCCGCGGGCGGCGAACAGCCGGTCCAGCAGGCGGCGTTGCCAGTGGCCGGGGCGGGCGGCGATGAACGGGCGCTCGGCGAGCTCCTCGACGCCCACCGAGGTGCGGCCGGCCAGCGGGTCGCCCACCGGGACGGCCAGCCCCACCTCCTCGTCCAGCAGCGGCACCGACTCCAGGCCCTCGGCGGTGACGGGCTGGGAGAAGACGGCGAGGTCGACGTCCTGGGCCCGCAGCCGCCGCGCCGCCTCCTGCGCGGGCAGCTGGTGCAACTCGATCTCCACCCCCGGGTGGCCGCGCTTGAACGCCGCCAGCGGCCCGCTGAAGGCCAGGAACGTCTCCGAGGCCAGGCGCACCGTGCCCAGTCCCTGCCCGGCGGCCTCCGCCACCGCCCGTCGGCCCGCCTCCAGTTCGCCGAGCGAACGCTCCGCGTAGCCGCGGAACAGGTGCCCGGCCGCGTTCAGCCGCAGCCGCCCGCCCCGCTCGAACAGCGGGGTGCCCAGCTCGGCCTCCAGCCGGGCGATGGAGCGGCTCAACGACGGCTGGGCGACGCGCAGTTCCTCGGCGGCCCGGCTCAGGTGCTCCAGCCGTGCCACCGCCAGGAACTGCGCGAGCGTGTTCAGGTCCACCGGCGCCCCCATGCCCGAGGCGTCATAACGCCATAGCAATATTGATCTTGGACAGGATAACCGGACGGTCATAGCGTCATGGGCGGGGCCGCGCACCGGCACACAGTGCGGCCCGGCACCGGTTCGAGGAAGGACGCCCATGGCCATCGCCGCCGACAGGACCCCACCGGAGCCGAAGGCCCGGTCCGCCGCGGGGGAGCGGACCGGGCCCGCCGGACGGACCCTGCGCGCCCTGGCCGCCGCCCACACCGCCGCCGTCTTCGGACAGCCCGTCTTCGCCGGCGTCTACCTCAGCGGCGACTACGACGCCCTCACCTGGCACGCCACCGGCGCCAACGTCGTCACCTCCCTCGGCTACCTCCAGCTGATCGCCGCCCTCGTGGTGTGGATCCGGCTGCGCCGCCGCCGGCCGGCGGCCGCCACCCTCGCCGTCGTCGCGGCCGAGACCGTCCAGTACTTCGCCGGACGCGACGGCGCCCTGTGGCTGCACCTGCCCCTGGGCGTGGCCACCATCGCCGCCACCGTCGTCCTCACCATCGCCCTGTGGCGCACCCCGCTGCCCGCGCGCCCCGCCGCCCGCCGCCCCGCCCGCCGGGAGGGCGACCGTGACTGAACCCCGCCCCGGCCGTCCGCTCGACATGACCCGCCGTCAGATCCTCGGCATCGGCGGCGCGTTCGGCCTGCTCACCACCACCGGCCTCGCCACCGCCGCCACCCTCGCCCGCCGCCCCGCCACCACCGGCGCCCAGCTGCGCAGCACCGCCGCCCTGCCACCGCCCCACCGGGTGCCGTTGCCGCTGCCCGCCGTCGCCAGGCCCCTGTCCACCGACGGCGCGGCCGACCGCTACGAGATCGTCCAGCGCGAGACCGACGCCGAGATCCTGCCCGGCCTCACCACCCGGCTGTGGACGTACGGCGGCACCTTCCCCGGCCCCACCATCGAGGCCCGCCGCGGCCGGCCCGTCACCGTCACCCACCGCAACGAACTGCCGGTACCCACCGTCGTCCACCTCCACGGCGGGCACACCCCCGCCGACTCCGACGGCTACCCCACCGACCTCGTCCTGCCCGCCGGCTGGCCCGAGACCCCCCACGTCATGCCCGGCATGCAGGACGCGGACGGCATGCCCGGCACGGGCGGCGCCATGACCGACCCCCGCGCCGTCACCAGCCGCCGCACACGCGACTACACCTTCCCCAACGACCAGCGCCCCACCCTGCTCTGGTACCACGACCACCGCATGGACTTCACCGCCCCCGCCCTGTGGCGCGGCCTCGCGGGCCTGCACATCGTGCGCGACGACGCCGAGGACGCCCTCGGCCTGCCCGCCGGCCCCCGCGAGATCCCCCTGATGATCACCGACCGCGCCTTCGCCGCCGACGGCACCCTGACCTACCCCTCCCTCGACCCCACCCTGCGCGAGCGCCCCGGCGTCACCGAACCCCACCTCGCCGGCGTCCTCGGCGACGTCGTCCTCGTCAACGGCGCCCCCTGGCCCGTCCACGAGACCGACGCCGCCCGCCACCGCCTGCGCCTGCTCAACGCCTCCAACGCCCGCCACTACGAGATCGAGGCCCGCACCGAGGACGGCCGCCGCCTCGACCTCGTCCGGATCGGCGCCGACCAGGGCCTGCTCGCCACCCCCGTCACCCACCACTGCCTGCCCATCGCCCCCGCCGAACGCCACGACCTCGTCGTCGACTTCGCCGCCGCCCCCGTCGGCTCCCTGGTCCGCCTCGTCAACCGCCTCGGCACCGGCCGCACCCGCGACATCATGGCCTTCCGCATCACCCGCCGCCCCGCCGCCGACGACAGCCGCATCCCACCCGTCCTGTCGACCGACCTGCCCGACTGGAACCGCCAGGACGCCGTGCGCACCCGCGACTTCGCCTTCCGCGCCGGCCGCATGAACGGCGGCCGCGGCTGGCTGATCGGCGGCCGCCCCTTCGACCCCGCCCGCACCGACGTCACCGTCCCCCTCGGCGACACCGAGATCTGGCGCCTGATCGCCGACGTCCACCACCCCGTCCACCTCCACCTGGTGGGCTTCCGCATCCTCACCCGCGGCGGCAAACCCCCGCTGCCCCACGACGCCGGCCTCAAGGACACCGTCTCGCTGCGCCCGGGGGAGTCCGCGGAGATCATCACCCGCTTCGACGGCTACCGCGGCCGCTACCTCTTCCACTGCCACAACGCCGAGCACGAGGACATGGGGATGATGGCCAACCTGGAAGTCGTCTGACGCGCCGCCCCGGGCCCGCGCGCCCTTGACCCGCCCATTGCGCGGGCCGCGCCCACCGGGCGTACGGGAGGGTGCCGGGGCCCGCGGGGTGCGCGGCGGGGCCGGTCGGTGATGGCGATCCCTGAAATCGGCCACCCGGCACCCAGGCGTTGGCCAGACCTGCTCACTCCGGTTCCCCACGGGCCTGACCCGTCTCCTTGGGCTGCTGGAAGCGCCCGACGTGCCCGAGACGGGAGGCTGCCCAGCCGTGTTCGAGCAGGGCGAAGGCCTCGTCGGCGGCCCGGCGCGGTTCGGGGTGCTGCAGGATCAGGCTGCGGGCCGCCAGGGCGAACCGGGCCAGGGCGGCGCAGGTGGTGTCGTCCTCGGGTGCGCCCACGGCCTCGGCGATGGCCCGTGCCAGGGCCGTTTCGTGGCGGGTCCACATGCGCTGGGAGTAGTTGCGCAGCGCGGGGGTCTCCTGCACCAGGCGGGTGAAGGCGGCGAACCGCGGGTCGGCGGCGTGGACGGCGAGTTGGGTCCGGTGCAGCAGGAGGTGCTCGCGCAGCGCCTGCGGGATCGACCGGCCCGGGGGCCGCTCGCGCACGGCCGCGACGAGGGCCGCTTCCAGGTCGTCGTCCTGGTCGAAGACCAGCGCCTCCTTGCCGGTGAAGTGCTTGAACAGGGTGGTCACCGAGACGTCTGCGGCGTCGGCGACGTCCTTGACGCCGACCTGGTCGTAGCCGCGTTCGAGGAAGAGTTCGAGTGCGGCGTCGGCCAGGGACTGGCGGGTCTGGGCCTTCTTGCGCTCGCGGCGCCCCATCGCTTCGGTCACTCGATCACCATAGCCCGACGTGCATCCACTCCGAAAGTGTAGTCGTTGCACTTATTTAGCGAGTGTGCTTTCTTGGTGGTGCCGGCCGCCCGGCGACCCATTCACCACCGGAAGGAGACACACCCATGCCCGCTGTCCGTGACCTTCGCATCGCGATCGTCGGCGCCGGCCTCGGCGGCTTGACCTGCGCCCGGGTCCTGCAGCAGCACGGCCGCGCCGTCACGGTGTTCGAACGCGAAGCCGCCGCCGACGCCCGCCCGCAGGGCGGCTCCCTCGACATGCACGCGGACACCGGCCAGGCCGCCTTGCGGTCGGCGGGCCTGCTCGACCGGTTCCGCGCCCTTGCCCGCCCCGAGGGCGATGAGTGGCGGGTGCTCGACCATGCCACCGGCGCCCTCCTCGCGCAGCGGGGGCCGACCGCGGGCGGCGGCCGCCCGGAGATCGACCGCGGCCAGCTGCGCGGCCTGCTGCTGGACTCGCTCGTCCCGGGCACGGTGCGGTGGAACCGTGCCGCCACCGGGGTCGCCCCGCCGGCGGGCGGCACGTGCCGGCTGTTCCTGGGTGACGGTACGGCCGAGGAGTTCGACCTGGTGGTCGGTGCCGACGGTGCCTGGTCACGGGTCCGTCCGGCCCTGTCGCCCGCCGTACCCCACTACACGGGTGTCACCTTCGTCGAGACCGGCTTCGACCAGTGCGACACCCGCCACCCCGAACTCGCCCGGCTGGTCGGCAACGGATCGCTGCTGGCGAAGGGCGTCGGCCGGACCCTGGTCGCCCAGCGCAACAGCAACGGTCACATCCGCGGCTACCTCGTGCTGCGCGAGCCGCAGGACTGGCACGCAGCCGCCGGACTCGACCTCGGCGACCAACGGGCCGTGCAGGAACACCTGCTGGAGATGTTCGACGGCTGGGACGAGAGCCTGCTGCGGATCCTGCGCGACAGCGACCACGGCTTCGTCAACCGGCCCCTGCACGCGCTGCCCGCCCCGCACGCCTGGGAGCACGTTCCCGGCGTGACGCTGCTCGGCGATGCCGCGCACCTGATGCCCCCGGTCGGGCTGGGCGCCAACCTCGCCATGCTCGACGGCGCTGACCTCGCCCACGCCCTCGTCACCGAATCCAGCGTCGGCGACGCCATCCACGCCTACGAGCGCGTCATGCTGCCGCGCTCGATCGAGGCCGCGACGGGCAGTGCACAGGGCCTCGACCACCTGGTTCCCGCGTCGGCCTCCTGAGTCGACTCCACCACCCCTCAGCGATGCCGAAGGTGCCCGTGCCGGGGCGGGCCAGCCGAACACCCGATGGACGGGTGGCCCAGAACCCCCGCTCGCTGAACTTCGCCACTCGCTTCAACGGAGAACAACCCGGGGAACCGAGAGCAGGGGTGGGGAAAATCGCGGATCCTCATCATCGGTGCCGGGCGGTGCCGGGCGGTGCCGGGCGGTGCCGGGCGGTGCCGGGCGGGGCTTGGCGGGGCTTGGCGAACGCGACCGGAATACGGCCCTCCGTCCGGTTCGGGGTGAAGTGCCGGACCTTCACCGCTCTCCCACCGGATGATCACTCTGCTGCCGTGATCCCGACCCCCGCAGTACGGCGCGGTCCACTCCAATTCCCTTCGCACACCCCCCGAGCTGCGAAAGGCCACCACGCCGATGACCCGCCCCGCCGACCACCCCACGCCCGACCGGATGCTGCGCGAGGCCGCCGCCCGCCTGGACCGGCGCCGCTTCCTGACCGTCACCTCGGCCGCCGCCGCGCTCGCCTTCGGCGTCAACCTGCCCTCCGCGCACGCCGCCGACAACGAGATCGCCCCGCGCGCCATCGGCGACAACCCCTTCACCCTCGGAGTGGCCTCCGGCGACGCCACCCCCGAGGCCGTCGTGCTCTGGACCCGCCTGGCCCCGCGCCCCCTGGAGCCCGGCGCCGGCCTGCCGCCCACCGGCTCGGTCAAGGTCGGCTGGGAGATCGCCCGCGACGAGAAGTTCCGCCGCGTCGAGCGCCGCGGCACCGCCCGCGCCCACGCCGAGTTCAACTACGCCCTCCACATCGACGTCGACGACCTCGACGCCGGACGCGAGTACTGGTACCGCTTCACCGTCGGCCCCTGGTCCAGCCCCGTCGGCCGCACCCGCACCGCCCCGCCGCGCGGCCGCAGGCTCGACAGCGCCCGCATCGCCTTCGTCTCCTGCCAGGCCTACGAGGACGGCTACTTCACCGCCTACCGCCACCTCGCCAACGAGGACCTGGACGCCGTCTTCCACGTCGGCGACTACATCTACGAATACGGCATCGACGCCGCCGGCGGCGACCGCAAGTACACCGACCGCACCCTCGCGGCCCACTTCAACCACGAGACCACCACCCTGGAGGACTACCGGCTGCGCTACTCCCTCTACAAGAACGACCCCGACCTCCAGGCCGCGCACGCCGCCCACCCCTGGTACGTCACCTGGGACGACCACGAGGTGGAGAACAACTACGCCGCCGGCATCCCGGAGAAGAACCAGGACCCGGCCCCCTTCGTCGCCCGCCGCGCCGCCGCCTACCGCGCCTACTGGGAGAACCAGCCGCTGCGCATGCCCCAGCCGCACAACACCGAGCTGACCCTCTACCGGCGCGTCCACTACGGCCGACTCGCCCAGTTCGACATCCTCGACACCCGCCAGTACCGCGACGACCAGGCCAACGGCGACGGCTGGCAGTACCCCACCCCGGAGTCCGACGCCGCCGGGCGCACCCTGATGGGCGCCACCCAGGAACGCTGGTTCGCCGAGGGCCTGCGCCGCTCCACGGCCACCTGGAACGTCGTGCCCCAGCAGGTCGTCTTCTCCCGCCGCAAGAACACCACCGCCGAGCGCTCCAAGCTCTCCATGGACGCCTGGGACGGCTACCCGGCCGCCCGCGAGCGCTTCCTGCAGGCCGTCGACCGCTCCGGCGTCAAGAACCTCGTGCTGCTCACCGGCGACGTGCACGTGGCCTACGCCCTGGACGTCAAGCGCAACTTCGACGACCCCAACTCCCGCACCGTGGGCGTGGAGTTCGTCGGCACCTCGATCAGCAGCGACGGCGACGGCGAGGAGAAGCCCTCCAACTGGAACAACCTCATGTCGGCCAACCCGCACATGAAGTTCTACGACGGGCGCCGCGGCTACACCGTCCTCACCCTGGACCGCCACCGCGCCCGCGCCGACTACCGGGTGGTCTCCCACATCACCCGCCCCGGCGGCACCCTGTCCACCGCCGCCTCCTTCACCACCGAGGCCGGCAACCCGGGCATCCGCCCCGCCTGACACCCGCACCGCGCCGAACGCCCCGGCCCCGCCGCTTCGAGGGAGGCGGCGGGGCCGGGTGCTCAGGCGCCGTGGACGAGGCGGCCCATGACGGCCGCGGCCTGCTCCGGGTGCTGCTCCAGCCAGGCGCCCAGGTGGTCCCGGACGGCCCGCGCGACGCAGACGCGCACGGTGTCGTTGCCGAGCACGTCCCGGGTGGAGCCGTGGAACTCGGGCGCGTCGAGCTTCACCGACACGACCGCCGTCAGGCCCGAGCAGACCTGCTCGGCGGTCGGGCCGGGGTCCGGCGCGGCCGACAGGAGCCGCCCCCTCGCATACGCGTTGACCGCGGCCGCCACCCCGTCCCGGAAGCCCGCCTCGTGCGTGCCGCCGCGCGGCGTGGGCCGGCCATTGGCGAAACTCCGGATCCGCTCCTCGGGGGAGTCGCGCCACCGCCAGGCCGCTTCCACCGTCCCCGCCATCCGCGGGTCCTCGCCCTCGAAGCCGATGATGTCCGTGGAAGCGGGTACCGCATCCCGGCCGTCGAGGAGAGCGACGAAGTCCCGTGCCCCGCCGGGGAAGCGGAACCGGAGCGACCGTGGCTCGCCCGGGCCGCGCCGGTCGGTCAGCGAGATGTCCAGGACCCGGTTCAGCAGCGCCAGTTCCCTGAAGCGGTCGGCCAGTTCGTCGAACGAGCACTGCGCCGCACCGAAGATCCCGGTGTCCGGCCAGAAGGTGA
This sequence comes from Kitasatospora sp. NPDC054795, assembly GCF_053611565.1. NCBI lineage: Bacteria > Bacillati > Actinomycetota > Actinomycetes > Kitasatosporales > Streptomycetaceae > Kitasatospora > Kitasatospora sp. NPDC054795. Next base: position 20,764 of record NZ_JBSHAP010000034.1, on the reverse strand, counting down.
TGACGGTCCCGCTGCCGGCCGCCGGGCCCGCCTCGATGGGCGGGGCGACCGCGACACCGCGCTCGTACTCCTGCTCCCAGCGGACCCCCTCGCGCCGCACCTCGGCCGTCAGCCGGCTCGACAGGGCGTTGGTGACGGTGGGCCCGACGCCGCAGTGGCCGAGCATCACGTCGTGGCGGCCGCCGCCGAGCCCCGCGCCGGCGCGCATGCGGGTCAGCAGGGCCTCGAGGCCGGGCTCGCCGGCATCCCCCTCGTCGTGGACGGGCACGCCCGGGCCGTCGTCGGCGACGCACACGCCACCGTCGGACCCGAGCGTGATCTCGACGCGGCCGGCGCGGCCCGCCAGGACCTCCTTCACCGCCCGGTCGGCGACCTCGAACACCATCTGATGCAGGCCGCGTTCACCGGTCGAGCCGATGTACATCCCGGGCCGCCTGCGAACGGCTTCCCACCCCTCCAGCACCTGGATGCGGGCGGCGTCGTAACCGGTGGATTCCTGGCACACGGTGTCCCCTCCGAAGATGGTCCGGCAGAACTCCACAGCCTAGGTGAATTTCGGAAAAACACCAGGTCAGAGCCGGTCTGTTGACGGCGTGGGCGGGCGCGTGAGCGCCTGCCCGCAGGTGCCTGCCCCAGGGGTCCCGGACGGCCGCCGCAGTGCGGCCACGGCACCGCCGAGGCCGCGCACGAGGCCGTTTCGGGCACCACCGAGGGGCGCTGATTCACTCTCTTTTTTCGTGCGTCGCACGCCACCGGGCGCCACCGCACGCCGCAGCCGACGGCTGCACTGCCGCGCCCCGCGACACCGGGGGAGGCGGCGGGGCCGCTCACCTCCGGGACGCCTCGTAGGCCTCGCGGACGGTCGCGGGGACGCGTCCGCGATCGTTGACGAGGATGCCGTGGGCGCGGGCCCAGCGGCGGATCGGCTCTTCCTGGGGCCGGGGGTCGGGGTCACGGGTGGCGGCGGGCCTGCCGGGGCCGCCGCGGTTTCCCGCGGGGACCTTCTCCAGGCAGTCCGCGGCGCGGTGGAAGAACGCCGACAGCGAGGCGTATACGCCCCCCTCGGGACAGTACGCCTCCGCCCACGTTCCGACGGTTCCGGTGACCGTGTCCACGAACGTCCCGTACAGGCCGTCGCGCTCCGCGGCGACCGGCACCCAGGCGCGGTGCCAGAACGGGCAGTCGGGGTCCTCGGACGGTTCCGCCTCCTCCAGGCCCATCCGGCTGAGGTACACCCGCTGGATGTCCGTCAGGCCCAGCAGCATGTGGCCGCCGGGCAGGGGCACGGCGCAGTCCCGCGTCACCAGGCACGAGGGCATGTCGGGCGGCCCGCCGCCGTCGATGCCGTTCATCAGCAGCCACTGCCGCAGTTCCTGCGGCAGCGTCAGGCCCATGCGCCGTTCGGCCCGGTCGACGGCCTCCGGGTCCACCGGGCCGACGAGCGCGGCGAGGACCGCCGGGTCGTGCCGCTCCAGCCACCCGGTCACCCGGCCCCACGCCTGCCGGACGTCGTCTCCCGCCCCGCGCGCCGCCCCGCGCGCCGGAGCGCCGCTCGTGTGCGATTCCCGCTGGTCATCCATGGGGCGACCGTACGCGCGGCCACCGACAGGGGCCGGTCCCCGGGGGGTTTCGGCATCGATCGGCCGGTTTGTGATCACGGTTCGGCGACCTTCCGTCCGCCCGGGGATCAAATCGCTCCTCCCCGCTCCCCGGCGGCGGTAGGTTTCCCGACGCACATATTCGTGACCGTCACGGGGGATTTCACCATTTCCACTCAGTCTGCCGAGCTGCCCGAGAGCGCTGCGCCCACCGAGCCCGCCTCCGACGCCCCGGCACCCGGTCCGGGCCTGCCCGGCTACGGCGAGGGGCAGCTCAGCTGCCAGCACTGCGGATCCGTCCCGGCCGTGGACGCGACCTTCCGCGGGCACCTGGGCCTCGTCATTATCCTGAAATACCTGAAGACCCGGGGGCCGTTCTGCCGCAGCTGCGGCATCGCCACCCACCGCGAGATGACCTCCGACAGCCTCTGGCAGGGCTGGTGGGGCATCCCCTCGATGATCGTCAACCCGATCATCATGCTGATCAACATCCCGCAGCGCCTGAAGGTCGACAAGCTGGCGGAGCCGCTGCCCGGCGCGCCCCGCCCGCCGATGGACCCCGGCAAGCCGGTGTACCTGCGGCCCACGATCCTCGGCGTCCTCATCCCGGCGCTCCTGATCACGGTGATCTACCTCGTCGCGAAGCGCGACCCCGACTTCGCCAAGGCCGGCGACTGCATCCACAACAACAACCCGATCGCCGCCGCCCTGCCCGGCCTCGTCGACAAGAACCCCGACGTCGAAGTGGTGCCCTGCTCCGACCCCAAGGCCGAGGCCCGCGTCGTGGGCCGCGAGGAGGACACCAACGACGGCGAGGCCGCGTGCAGGAAGTTCCCCACCGCCGACGGCTACTTCACCTACAAGCGGAGCAGCACCAAGTACACCCTCTGCCTGCAGAGCCTGGAGACCCCGCAGCAGAAGAAGCCGACCACGATCTTCGGCCCCGTCAACCCGTGACCCCGTAGAGCGAGGCCGGGGCACTCGACCCCGCCCGGCGCGACTCCGGCCCTTCGGACGAACCGAAGGGCCGGAACCGTTTCCTGACGCGCCGCCGACGCCCCCCGGGCCCCATGGTGCCGCGCACTCACGACGGGGCCGCTGCGGGAGCAGCCCGCGAGGAGAGGGTCAGAGGACCCAGAAGTGCAGGTAGTACTTGTTGGTGCCGGAGTAGGAGCAGTAGGCGTCGCCGGCGTAGGAGTCCCTCATGGCGATGCACATCGACTCGGTGTAGGGGCCCTTCACCACCCAGTGCCCCGGAACCGCGGCCGAGACCGTGTCGGCCCGGGAGGGCGCGGGGGCCGCCTGGGCGGTGGCGGCGCCGCCCACCAGCACGGTCGCCGCCAGGGCCAGGCCGGTGAGAAGCAGACGTGCGCGCATGGGCGTTCTCCTCTGTCGCTTCGTGGATGTGTGGGTGTGCCTCGGGCACGGATGAAAGAGTGGGCGCTGCGGGTCGGCGGTGCAGGAGAGGACGTGGCCCTCGATCACTACGCCCGGCCGGGTAGGGCATGCCGTGCGCCTGCCCGCCGTCCGGTGGGACAGCGGGCCCCTTGCGCGTGCGACGGATCGGTGGGGCCGAGCGCGCTCAGCAGCGCACGGTGGCGCCCCCATTGTCGAGGTAGGCGTTGTACACCCAGCCGAAGCTTCCACCGCCGACCATACGGACCCAGGTCCACCTGTTGCCGTACCCGTTGACGGAGTAGCACTCGTACTCCACCTTGATCCCATCGCCGATGGTACCGACGCTGGTGCACGCACCGTACGGGCCGGTGTGGACCGCCGCGCCGTCGGACTTGTTGATGGTTCCGGACCCGTTGTCCTTGTCCGTGTGAGGCCAGTAGGCGTTGCCGCAAGTGACCGTGACGCCGGCAGAGGGCGCGGCGGCGGCGCCGGCCGGTGCGGCCGCGGCGCCCACAGCGAGCGTGACACCAACAGCGGTGACCGCGAGAGCACGACGAATACGCATGAACGCCTCCATGGGTGGTTTCTCGATTCGGACGGCCATCAGGCCCGGGGGACCACCGGTGTTCCCGGGGTCCCCGGTCCGCCGCCCTCGGAACCCATCCTGACGGTGCCGGCGGGCGCGGCCCCAGTCCTTTCGGCTGTCGCCGAAACCCCTGTGGTGAGGCCCACTTGAAGCAGTCGTGCGCGACCGGAGACGGCGGGCGCCGGGAAGGCGGGCGTCCGAACAGAACCCGGGAGACCCTCACATGCTGCGCATCACGTTCACCCCGCAGGACCTCGCCAAGACCCGGATAGCGGCGACTTGGGGCCCGCTCGGCGAGACGCTGCACGCGCTGACAACCCTGCAGCAACCGCACAGCCGCGCGCTGTTCGGCGCATGGAGACTCGAGGTCCATGCTCGTTCCGCCGCCTGCGTCCATCCGGCCTCCTCTCTCTTCCATGAGACCGTCCTGGACCTGTTCACAGTCACCGGTGCCTCATCGTCCGTCGAGGAGGGGATCGAGGCATTGCGCGCGGCACCGGCGAAGCGCCTGCGCACCGAACTCGAGGGGGCCGTCCGTCAAGGCGCGGGCCCGCTACTTATGCCGCACGGACCCCTGGGCGGCTGTGGCGTGGGGCGACATCGCGCACGACCGGGCGGACCGTGAGGAACTGCTGGTGTTCCTCCGTAACGTCCACCGCGTCGCCGTGGCTCCCCACTGGCCGCGGATCCTGCCCCGGCTGCGGGCGGAGCAGACCGCGCACGCGCTCAGGCTCGCCCAGGACGGGCCCGAGGCGATGCTCTCGGGACTGCCGCCCGAGTTCCGCTGGAAGCCGCCGACGCTGGAGGTCGGCAGAGGCGCTCTCACGAGCACTGTCGACCTGGAGGGCAGGGGCCTGTTGCTGGTCCCGTCCGCCTTCTGTCAGACCAGGCCGATTCCCTACACCGACCCGATGGACGACCAGGCACCCGTCCTGCTCTTCCTCCCCGTCATACGCGGCGTTTCCGACGTCACCGCACTGCTGACGTCGTCCTGTCGCGGGGTCGACGGCGCCTTGTCCGCGCTCCTGGGCCGCACCCGGGCCCGGACCCTCCATGCCATCGGCGACGGCCCTTGCACCACCGGGCAGCTGGCCGAACGCCTCAGCGCGTCGCTGCCCACCGCGAGTGAGCAGGCCTCCGTACTCCGCCAGGCCGGCCTCATCATCACCACCAGACGCGGCAGTGCCGTCCTGCACACGCTCACCCCCCTCGGCGGCGCGTTGCTCAACGGCCATCACTTCCACGTCTAGGAGCCGGAGGAACTCGGCACCGGCCGGCTCCACGGGCGTGGTCGGCGAGGAGGGCGGTCAGGTCGGCGAGGGCCGAGCCGGCATCGACGGCGTCGGTGGGGGCGCCCGGGGTACGGGAGCCGGTCAGGCGCAGCGTCGGCGGAATCCGGCGCGGCTGTATCGTCCCGGTGAAACGATCAGTTGCGTTGCGTGCGTGACGGCGGTCTGTCCGGCGGCCGCACCGAAACCGTCCCGGCCGGGCGCGGGACGGCTTTCCGGCTCGAAGAACGAGCACAGAGCCAGGTGCCACCACGTCGGAAAGACGGTCGAACGCGCCGAGTCGATCAAGGAACACCAAACCCGCCGACCTTAGAAGCCAAGCTTGGACAAGCCTTATCGCTGCAGCTCAGAAAGCCCTTTCGCGTTTCCGATCACCATCCGGACGCGACCCCGGATGAGACGCGCAGGCTAGTCAAGTCGTACGGGAGTGAGGGCCTCCCGGGCGGCCTGTTCAGTGGCGGCCAGGCTGACCGCGTCCACTTGGTCCGTGTTCTGACCGAGGCTGGGCGTTGGTGAGTACGACACGCTGAGTGCCACGTTGGCGCGCCGGACGAGGACGTGCACGGTGCCACCGGGCTGGTACACGCTGCGGGCTTCGTCGCCGAAGTCGGTGATCGTGCCGGAGTGTGACCTGGGACCGTTGGCAGCGCGTATGTTCAGCGCCTGCTGTTTGCGCGCGCTCGTGGTGGCGTCGGAGCCGAAGGTGCCCTCCCACTTGACCAGCACGTAGTCGATCACGAGAGTGGTGCCGATCTCCCGGTCGCGCCAGACGCACCGTGAGCCGGAACCGTAGCCGGCGCTGAGGCGTTCGCTCCCGTCGGCAGCCGCATTCGGCGTCAGATGCGCCGCTGCCGTGGCCCCGGCCGTGCACGCCTGCGGCAGCTGCGAAGCCTCGTGTCGCCCCGGCCACCACGGTGCATTCCACGGGCGGTCGGCGACCAGCACGATCGTTGCCACCACCGTCAGCACCACAAGGCTGTTGAGCCCGGGACGGAATGTCCCACGCCACCCCTGAAACGGCCGGGTGGGGCTCGGACCGGTGGTTCCCTGCGCCCGGACCGGCGCCTGAATGGCGGGCGCGGCAGCACCATGAGCCTTGCTGTTCCCCTCGCGCCCCGCCAGGTGGAGGACGGCCGATGCGCCGACCCACACGGCGACAGCCAAGAACAGCATCGCGCTGCCGATCATGTTCTGGCCCTCGAACCAGCTACGGGCCATCAGCAGGAGCAGCACCAGAACCGCCGACGTCAGCAGCCTGAGGCGGGACACGAGTCGCTCGTGCGTCTTGCCGTCCTTGGGTGATAGGTCATCCATCCGGGCTCCTCGTCATCGAGTTGATCAGTGTCGCTGCTTGTCTACCGAGTGCGGACGATTCAGGGGGTCTGTCCAGCCAACTCTTTGTCTCAGTGATCTGTTGTCGGGATCGTTCGCGTCTTTGCCGGATGCAAGAGTCCATCCGAGCCGTGCGGGATTCGACTCGTTTCGGTCTGCCCCGAAACGAGTGCGTCAGCAAGGCTCATCCGCAGGGTGTGGGCGCGGATGAGGAGGACGGCGTGCTACGGGTTCATTTCACCGCCGAGGACCTGGCGCGGGTACGGGTCACGGTGCTGGGGCCGCTCGCCGAGACGCAGCTGAGCCTGCGGACCGTGCAGTGGCGCGACCGCGCGGTGCTGTTCGGCGGGTGGCGCGCGCGGACCGGCCCGCGGATCGGCGCCGACGGGAGGGAGGCCGCACGGTTCCTCAGCCCGGCCGCCTGCGGAGCACTGGTGGACCTGTTCACCCTGGTGGGCGCGGTGGACTGCGTGGAGGAGGGGATAGAGCGGCTGATCAGCACGCCGACCTCGCGGCTGCGCGCGGAGTTCTCCGTCAAGCCGCGCACGGACGGGTCTGCGGCACCATGGCTGACCGAGGCGATGGACGCCGCCCCGCGGGCGCTGCGGCGGCTGGGCGCCGCCCTGCAGCACTGCCACCACGTCGCGGTCGCCCCCTACTGGCCGCGCATCGACCAGCACCTCCAGGGCGAAGTGGCGCGACGGGGCAGGCTCATGGCACGGGGCGGGGTGGGAGCGCTCCTGGACGGCCTGCGCCCGATGGCCGTGTGGAACCCGCCGGTGCTGGAGATCCCCGGCTACCGGCCGCTGAACCACCCGGAAGCCGACCTCCACCTGTCGGGCCGCTCGTTCGTCCTGGCTCCGTCGGTGTTCTGCGGGCCGGTTCCCCAGCTGTTCGCCGGCTCCGAGGACGACACGGTGGTCATGGTCTACCAGGCACTGCACGACCCGGTCGACGCGGCGGCCCTGTGGGCACCGCCTGCCGGTACCCGCCGAGGCGGTGCCCAGGTGCCGCCGGCCCTGGCCGCGCTGCTGGGCCGCAGCAGGGCGATCGTGCTGTGCGTCATAGCCGACCATCCCGCCTGCACGACGACGCAGTTGGCGCAGCGGGCCGGTATCTCGCCGGCCAGTGCCAGCGAGCACGCCACCACCCTGCGCAAGGCCGGGCTGGCCGCCCTGACCCGGGAGCGGAAGGCGGTCCTTCACACGCTGACCCATCTCGGACTCACCCTGCTGAGCACCAACATCCCATCCTCCGAGTCCTCCTGAACGCCGGACGGCACACCGAGGCCGGCAGCGGTGGTCGGGCGGTGGTCAGGCGGCGCCGAGGCGGGTGGCCGCCGCGCCGCAGCCGACGCCGGGCGGACGGGGGGTGAGGCCCGCGCAGGGGCCGCAGGTGCCGGGGCGGGGCACCGGGTCGTGGCAGCGGGCGCACTCCGCGTACCGAACTGGCTTGGGCGCCGCGGCAGTCGGGGAGGGCGGCAGCTTGTGCCACAGGCGGTAGCGGAGCACCGCGACCGCCGAGTGCAACGGGCTGGGCAGGCCCGGCAGCAGGCCTGGGCGAGGTCGGCGGCGCTGCTGCCGCGCTCCAGCCACCGCGCGACCAGGGGAGCGAGTTCACGCGCCTCGGTCTCGCCCAGGCGCAGGCGCGGCTCGGGCCGGATCACCCGGAACAGCGTGGCGATCGCCGCACGGAGCTGCTCCCGGCCCTCCTGATGATCCGTCATTTCTACGTCGGAGAGGGAGGGTTCTTGGTTCCGGTCCTTTGGAGGGGCGTCAGCGCCGCCGGCGGCCGCTTCGCCGGGAGCCGGACGGGTGGCACCCGGTGGCGCGGGCTGCGGGGTGTCGTAGACGTGGGTCTCGGTGACGATCGTGCCGTCGGGCCTGCGGATCCGCTCGACCCGGTAGTACCCGGCGGCGGTCAGCTCCTTCAGGGCCTTGCGGATCGCGCCGCGCCCTTGGGGGCTGGTGTCGGCCATGTGCCGGCCGTCCTCGCGCCGGTCGTCGGGGCGGGAGAGGAGGTCCGCGAGCAGGCCGCGGGCGGTGTGGGAGAGCCGCCGGCACTGCAGCATGCCGTTGGGCAACACGGTGAAATCGCGCACGTGGGCGCTACGATGAACGCGCATCGGGAGTGGTTGCTCCTGTTGCCGGACCCCGGGGTGTTGGTAGCACCGCCGGGGTCGCCTGTCTTCGGTTGATGTCACGGAACGTACCGCAACGACTGTGCACACAACGGGCGTTCGCGGCAGAGGTCAGGCGGCCGGGGCGGGCGTGGGGACGATCCAGAGCTCGGACGGGCCGTTGATGATGACGGACTCCATCCGGGCCGGCGCCGCCCTGGACGGGTCCAGGACGGCGCCCGGGTAGGCGCCGAAGAGCCCGTCCAGGGCCACTTCGGCCTCCAGGCGGGCCAGCGGCGCGCCCAGGCAGAAGTGCGGGCCGTGGCCGAAGGCCAGGTGCTCCTTGTCGGGGCGCGTCGGGTCGAAGTCGTCCGGCCGCCGCGGATGGACCTCCGGGTCCCGGCCGGCCGCGCCGAAGCCGAGCAGGATCGGCTCGCCCCGCCGGACGACCACGCCCTCGCCGAGGTCGATGTCCTCCAGCGGGTAGCGCAGCGGGATGTGCATCGCCGGGCTCTCGTGGCGCAGGGTCTCCTCGATGACGTCCCCCCAGCCGAGGCCGCCCTCGCGGACCCGGGCCAGGTGGCCGGGGTGGGTGAGGAGCGCCTGGACGGCGCTGGTGATGAGGTTGACCGCGGTCTCGTACCCGGCGCCCAGCATCAGGAAGAGGATGTCGCGGGACTCCTCCTCGCTGCGGCCCGTCCCGCCGCCGGTGGCGACGGCGGCCACGTCGGTGGCGAGGTCGGGCCCGGGGGAGCGCCGTTTGAGCTCCAGCAGGTCGGCCAGCACCACGTTGATCGCCGCCCGGGAGGCGGTCATCTGCTCGGCCGTGGCCGTCGTCGTCAGCAGGGCGTCCATCGATGTGCCGATCCGCGGCCGCATGTCGGCGGGCACGCCGAAGAGGTCGCAGATCACCGTCATGGTCAACGGGAGCGACAGCGCCCGGCGGACGTCCACGGCCTCGCCGGGGCCCAGGCCGCGGAACGCGCCGACGAGGGCGGCGGTCGTCGCCTCGATCCCGGGCCGCAGCCCGGACACCCGGCGGGGCGAGAAGGAGGGCGCCATCTGCCGTCGTGCCGAGCGGTGTTCGCGGCCGTAGAGGTTGAAGAAGTTCTGCTGGAACGCGATCGGCCCCATCGGCCACCCCTCGGGCACCGAGGCCAGGCCGGGCCAGTGCCTGCGCGGGTCGCGGGAGATCCGGGGATCGCCGGTCAGGGCACGGATCACCGAGCTGCGGGTCACGGACCAGGCGATGATGCCGCCGGGGAGTTCGACCCGTACGGCGGGCCCGGCGGCGCGCAGCTCCGCGTTCTGCTGGTGGACGCGCCGGGCGGTCATGTCCAGCACCGGGCAGCGGTTGTCGTCCGGAGCCATGGCATTGCTCCTCACGGGCTCTCAGGAACTCAGGAACTCAGGAACTCTCGGGACCTGTCAGGAACTCGGGACCTGTCGGGCACGCCCCGGTGGACGGTGCCCCGCGGCGGGGCCGGCGTGTCCGGGCCGGTGCTCCGTTGCGGATGGGGGCCTGTGCTCCGTTGTAGAGGGGCGCGGCACGGCCGTCAACGGGGCATTGGCCCGTCCGGCGCACCGCCCCGGCGCACCCCCGGCTCACCCCCGGCGCACCTTCGAATCCCGCCCGCCCCGCTCCCGCAGCGCCCGGTGGGTGAGCACCGCCCCCGCCGCGGACAGCACCGCCAGGACGACCCCCAGGACGTGCAGGGCCCCGGTGAACCCGGCCGCCAGCGCCTCCCGCAGGGCCGGGTCCACCTGCCCCTGGACGGCCCGCGCGGCGAGCCGGGCCGCCTCGCCGCCCGGCAGGCCGGGCAGGTGAGCGGCGGTCAGCGTGGTGAGCAGCGCGGCCGCGCCCGAGACCGCGACCGACTCGCCGGTGATCCGCATCGTGTTGAAGACGCCCGCCGCGGCCCCGGCGCGCTCGACCGGCACCGTGCCCACCGCCGCGTCGTCCATCACCCCGAACGCCAGCCCCACCCCGGCCCCGAACGGCAGCAGCGGTACCGTCAGCGCCGCCCACCCCGCGCCGCCGCGCACCGTGACCAGCAGCAGGGCGCCCAGCGCGATCAGCGCCGAGGCACCGGTCAGCACCGTACGGACGGAGAACGCCGCGGCCAGGCGCCCGGCCGGCAGCGGCAGCAGCAGGACGGGCACCGTCAGCGGCAGCAGGAGCAGACCACTGGTCAGCACGGAACGCCCGCCCACCCCCTGGAGGTAGGCGGGCAGGTAGACCAGCAGCACCACGAAGCCGAGGGTCACGGTGAACGGCTGGCACACGACCGCGAGGAACTCGGGCCGCCGGAACAGCCGGACGTCGAACATCGCCCGCGGCCCCCGGCGCAGCTCCACCACCGCGAAGGCCGCCACCAGCAGGGCCGCGCCGGCCAGCGGCAGCAGGGTGCCCGGCGCCGTCCAGCCGGCGCCGCCGGCCCGGACCAGGGCGAACGACAGCGCGGCGAGACCCGCGGTGAAGCAGCCCAGCCCGCCCAGGTCGATCGGCGCGCGGCCCGGCGCCCGGGACTCCGGCGCCCGGACGGCGCACAGGTACGCGGGCACGGCCAGCGCCGCGACCAGCAGGAACACCGTCCGCCAGCCGCCCGCCTGCACCAGCGCGCCGGCCGCCGGGGGCCCCACCGCCAGGCCCGTGCCGAAGGACGTGCCGAGCACGCCGAAGGCCACCCGGCGCCGCCGCCCGGACGTCGAGTGGGCCAGCACCGCCGCGCCCGCCGCCAGGACGGCCGCCGCCCCGCAGCCCTGCACCGCGCGGGCCGCGTCCACCACCGCCATCGACGGCGCGAGCGCGACCACCAGGGACAGCGCGCCGACCAGCGCGATCCCCGCCAGCAGCACCCGGCGCCGGCCGAGCCGGTCGGCGAGGGCGCCCGCGGCCAGCGGCAGCGCGGCGAAGGTGATGTTGAAGGCGTTCAGCATCCACTGGGCGGCGTCGGTCGAGGCGTCGAGGCGGGCGGCCATGTCGGGCAGCGCGACGGCGGCGCCGGTCACCGAGAACGGCAGCATCACGCCGGCGCAGCCGACCGCGGCGACGGTGGCCCGGTAGCGGTCCCGGCCGGCGCCCGCCGCGGTCGGGAGGCCGCCCGCGGAGGTGGGAGGGCTTGCGGAGGTGGGAGAGCCCGCGGAGGTGGGAGGGCTTGCGGAGGTGGTCATGCGCCGATCGTCGGCGGGCCGTGCGAGCGGCGGGAAGGGAGTCCCGTTCCCTGGGTCCGACAGGGCCACCCTGCGGGCCCCGCACCCCCGAACGGCACCCCCCGGCGCCCCCATACTGGAACGCATGGCCGACCCGAACCCGCTCGCCGGCAGCCTCGGCGAGTACCTGCGCACCCGCCGCGCCCTGCTCACCCCCGAGGACGCCGGGCTGCCGCCGACCGGCCGCCGGCGGGTGCCGGGACTGCGGCGCGAGGAGGTCGCGGAACTGGTCGGGCTCAGCACCGACTACTACGTACGCCTCGAACAGGGCCGCGCCGACCGGCCCTCCGACGAGGTACTGGACGCCATCGGACGGGTGCTGCGGCTCGGCCCCGCCGAACGCGCCCACCTGTACGACCTGGCCCGCCCGCCGCGCCGGGCGGCGGGCGGGGCGGCGGGCCGAGTGGCGGGACGGTCGGCGGGATGGGCCCCGGGGCGTTCGGAGGCGCTGCGCCCGGCGCTGTGGCGGGTGGTCGAGGCGATGGCGGACACCCCCGCCCTGGTCATGAACGACCGCAACGACGTGCTGGCCTGGAACCGGATGGCCGCCGCGCTGATCGCCGACTTCCCCCGTCTGCCGCCGCGCGAACGGAACATGGCCCGCCGGCTCTTCCTCGACCCGGACGCGCGCGAGGTCCACCTCGACTGGGCGGAGGCCGCCCGCACCACCGTCGGCATCCTGCGGATGGCCGCCGGGCGGCGGCCGCACGATCCCGAACTCGTCCGCCTGCTCGGCGAACTCTCCCTCGGCAGCCAGGAGTTCCGCACCCTGTGGGCCGGGCGCCATGTGCACGAGAAGAGCCACGGCCGCAAGCGCTTCCACCATCCGGCCGTCGGGGAGGTCGCCCTCGACTACGAGACCTTCCGCGCCCCCGGCACCGCGCACCACCTGCTGGTCGTCTACACGGCGGCGCCCGGCAGCCGGGCCGAGGAGGCGCTCGGCCTCCTCGGCGCGCTCGCGGCCGAACCGGCCGCCCGGCACTGAGCGGGCCGCCCGGCGCCGAGTCGGCCGCCCGTCACCGGGCCGGCCCCGGGCCGCCCGTCACCCGGCTTCACCCACGGCCGCCCGGGCGGTGGACGGTGAGGTCGCCGTAGGCCCGCAGGGCGCCGGCCGGGTCGCCGGGCTGGTCCCGCAGAACGGCGTCCAGGAAGGCGAGGGTGGCCGCGGCGACGACGCGCGGGCTCTCGGTGCGGCCCAGGGAGCCGACGAGCGAGGGCACGGGCGGCAGGTACAGGGGGCCGTCCATGAACGTGAGGTGCGCGGCGCCGGGGACGGTGAGGCGGTAGCTCGTCGCGGTGCTCGCCTTGAGCGCCTCGGTGAGGCGGGGCAGGTAGCGCGGGTCGGTTCCCGGGGTGAGGGCCTGGGTGAGTGCGAGCGTCGGCCGGTCGAGGGCGGGCGTGGTGGGGCCGTGGGGGGAGCCGTCCAGGTCGATGGCGGCGGCGAACCGGCGGTCCTGCCGGGCCGCCTGGAGGGCGGCGGCGCCGCCCATGGAGTGGCCGCTCACCGCGACCCGGCCGGTGTCCAGGCGTCCGGTCAGCGGGTCGGCGATCCCGCTTCGGTCCAGGGCGTCCAGCTGGGTGAGGGCGAAGCCGAGGTCGGCGGCCCGGACGGCCGTCCAGCCGGCCGCCAGCTCGTCGTCCTTGTCCCGGTCGCCGCTGGAGGCGGTCTCGGTGGTGATCGTCCGGCCGTCGGCGAGGACGACGGCGGCGGAGTCGTACGGGTGGTCGAGGGCGGCGACCACGTAGCCGTGGCTGGCCAGTTCCTCCGCCCAGGCGGTGTTCTGGGTGCGCACCCCGCCCGACCCGGGGGAGAACAGCACGACCGGGAACCGCCCGCCGCCACCGGCCACCGGGGCGTCGAAGACCGAACGGCTGCGGGCCCGCGGCACGCCGTCGACCAGGAAGCCCGGCAGGCCGACGCCGCGGGCGAGAGCCTCGGAGACGGTGCGCGCCTCGCGCTCGGTGCGTCCGAGGTACTGGGCCCGCCGCGTGCCCGCGGGGCTCTTCCGCGCCGGGTACCAGAGCTGGACCACGACGGTGCGCAGGTCGTTCGGATCGGCGGTGAAGGTCTCGGGGCGGCGCGGGTCGGTCCACTGCAGCACGCGGGTGCCGACCGCGAAGGCGCCCGACGGTTCGGGGAACACGGGTACGGGGAGGGCCCAGGCGGCCACCGGGCCGGTGGCGATCAGGCCGGCGCAGGCCACCGATCCCGGCAGCGCCAGCCACCAGCGGGCCCGCCGTGCCGGCCGGCCGGTGCGGCGGCGGCCTCGCAGCAGGGGCGCGAGGGCGAACGGCGCCGCGAGGGCGGCGCCGGCCAGGACCGGCAGCAGCTGCCAGCGGATCCCCGTCACGGCCAGCGCGAGCGCGGACGGCACGAGGAGCGTCCCCGCCGCGATCGTCACGCGCGGGCGGGCGGCGGGGGGAAGCCAGCGCGCCGCCACCAGCGCGACGGCACCCAGCAGGGCGAGGATTTCCAGGGGGGACATGGGCAGTCCCGCGATGTTCTCGGTCACCCGGCCATGCTCGGCGCCGGGCGTGCGCCGCCGCATCGCTCACGGGTCGCCGCCGCCTGCGACCGGGGTCGCAAACCGCGCAACGTCCCCGTACGACCGCGGCAGTGGTCGAGCACGCCGGATCGGCGGCCGCACTGCGACCACGGGAGGTATCGGGACTCCTCCTGCGGGCGTATCCCGGCCCGGCACGATCAGACGGTGGACGCATGTGCCGCGCGGGCCGGCGGCCTACCGTGAGCAGGGCCGCGGTACGTGCCGGGCAGCGGTGCACGCCGGGCCGAGGTGCGTGCCGGGGCGGCGCGAGGCGTACGGTCCCCGTGCCCGACCCGCAACCGGCCGTCCGCGGCGGTGGCCCCGGCCGGGGCCACCATGACGCCGAATCGACAGGGACGTGCGATGACCGAGGCGGCCGCGGAACCCGGCCAGGCCCACCGGAACCAGGTGCCTGTGCGGGCGCGAGTGCGGGCGTGGTGGGCGAGGACCGCCCCACGACTGACGCAGTACGCCGACCGTGCCCGCGCACGAGCGGCGCGACCGGTGAGAGCCGCCGGGCGCCGGGGCTCCCGGCTGCCGCCCGCGGTGCGGGACGCGCTGCTGCCGGCGCTCCTGCTCCTCAACGCCGCGACCACGCGCCCGCCGCACGAGCTGCCGGTGGCCGTGGCCCTCACCGCCGCCCTCGCGCTGCCCCTGCTGTGGCGGCGCCGGGCCCCGCGCACGGTGTTCGGCGCGGTGGCGGCCGCGGCCCTCGTCCAGTGGCTGACGGGAGTCCAACTGCCCGCGGACGTCGCCCTGTTGGTGGCCCTCTACACGGTGGCCGCCACCTCGGGCCGGCGTGGCACGCTCGTCGCCGGTGCCCTCGTGGAGGCGGGCGCCCTGCTGGCCTGCCTGCGCTGGGCGACGGAAGGCGCGTTCCTGACCCCCTTCGTCGCGGTCACCGCGACGGTCGTCGCCGCCGCCGTCCTCGGCGTGAACGTGCGCACCACGCGCGCCTACCTCGCCGCCCTGGAGGAACGGGCCGCCCGCCTGGAGCACGAACAGGAACAGCAGGCGCGACTGGCCGTCGCCGAGGAAAGGACGCGCATCACCCGGGAGATGCACGACATCGTCACCCACAACCTGTCCGTCATGGTCGCGCTCACCGACGCCGCCGTCTACGCCCAGCACCGCTCGCCCGACAGGGCCACCACCGCGATGCTCCAGATCTCCGAGACCGGCCGCCAGGCCCTCACCGACATGCGGCGCTCGCTGGGCGTCCTGCGCACCGACGAACCGGACGCGCAGCGCCACCCACTGCCCGGCATCGCCCAACTGCAGGCCCTCGCCGACCAGATGGGCGCCGCCGGACTGCCCACCCGCCTCGACGTCCACGGCGGCCACGCCCACATCCCCGCCACCGCCCAACTCACCGTCTACCGACTGGTACAGGAAGCCTTGACCAACACCCTCAAGCACACCCCCACCGGCACCCGCGCCACGGTCCGCATCCAGTGCTCCACCGCGGCCGTCACCGTGGACGTCACCGACAACGGCCCCCGACCGCCGCACCCGCACCCCGCCACCGCACCGTCAGGCCACGGCATCCCCGGCATGCGCGAGCGCTCGGCCGCCTACGGGGGGACACTGCGGGCCGGACCGCTCCCGGACGGCGGCTGGGCAGTCCGCACCCGCCTGCTGCTCGACAGCGGCGAAGCGGCGGCGAGGGCGACGGCGCCCGCATGACGATCCGCATCCTGATCGCCGACGACGAAGCCCTGCTCCGGATGGCCTTCAGCACCGTCCTGGAGGCCCAGCCCGACATGGCACCGGTCGGCGAGGCCGCCGACGGCGCCCAGGCCGTACGCCTCGCCCGGGAGCTGCGCCCCGACGTCGTCCTCATGGACGTGCGGATGCCCGGGACCGACGGCATCGAGGCGACCCGGCAGGTCGTCGCGGCCTCCCCGCACAGCAGGGTGCTCATCCTCACCACCTTCGACCTGGACGAGTACGCCTTCGCCGGACTCAACGCCGGGGCCTCGGGCTTCCTGCTGAAGAACGCCCGGCCCGAGGAACTGCTCACCGCGATCCGCAACGTCGCCGCGGGCGACGCGGTGATCTCCCCGCGGATCACCCGCCGCCTGCTGGAGAACCTCCGCCCGCACATCCCCGACGGGCGCAACGCCGAGCACGACGAGCGGCTGGGCCGGCTCAGCGCCCGCGAACGCGAGGTGCTCGTCCAGGTGGGCCGCGGCCTGTCCAACGCGGAGATCGCGGCCACCCTGTACCTCGCGGAGGCGACCGTGAAGTCCCACCTGGGACGGATCCTGCAGAAGCTCGAACTCCGCGACCGGATCCAGGCCGTGGTCCTCGCCTACGAAAGCCGCCTCGTCCACCCGGCCTGACCCCGCAGCCCCGCCGCGTGGGCCCGCCCGCCCTCCACGCCCCTTCGCCCTGGGCCGCCCAACCCGCCGGGGCCGCGCGTGGGAAGTCGGCCCCGCCGACTTCCTGCGCCGCCGGGGCCGGGGGGCGGCATCCGGGCGGCTCCGGGGACGGGGAGGTTCGGCGCAGGGGCCGCGGCAGTGCCGGTGTGCGGGCCGTCGGATCGGACGTAGGAGGCGGGGCGGGGTCCACGGGCGTCCTTCCCGCCTCCCCGAAGCCGTCTCGGCGGTGCGGCGAACGATTCCAACTCCGCTGAACTGACGCCGACTTGACGGTGTCGTGCCTACCATCGAGCTGTGCTGACGCGATGGGGGAGCCAGGTGCGCCGGCATCCGGTGGCGGGGGCGGTCGGGGCCGCGGCCGTCCGGCAGGCGACGATCGTGGTGGTGGCGAAGGCACTGCCGCCGTTGGATCCGGGGTGGTTCCCGCAGTTGGGGCCGACCGTGGTCAACCTGGCCGGCGCGGTGGTGGTGCTGGTGCTGCTCCGGGCCTGGGGTCTGCTGGCGGTCGGCGGGGTGACCAGCCTTGGGGTGACGGCGCGTTGGGTGGTGCTGCTGCCGGTGGTGGTGCTGGTGCTGGTGCACGCGCTGTCCGACTACCTGGAGATCTACTCGCCGGGGAAGACGGCCGACTGGCTGCAGGCGTTGGGCGTGGTCGTCGACCTGGGGTTGGGGCTGCTGCTGCTCCGGGCCCTTGCTGCTCCGGCGGCCGGCACCGTCGGTCCGCCGAAAGCCACCTGAAGGCACCTGAAGGCACCGGTGGTGCGGCCGGTGCCGCTCTGCCCCCGGCGCCGGAGCGGCACCGGGGGGAGGCCGTGCTACCGGCGGCCGGTGGTGCGGGTGCGACGGGGGAGGGGGCGACGGCCGGTAGGACCGCGCCGGTGTTGCCGTAGGCGTACCCGACCGGCAGTTCGCCGTTGTAGGCGAGGGCGAGTGCGAAGCCCGGTTCGGCGGCGTGCCGGTCGGGGCGCTCGGGGAACGGTGTCTCGGTGGTTCGACAGGTGCAGCAGGTCATCGGGGAGTTCCGGGTCGGCCGTGCCGCCATCGCAGGCACCTCTGGCAGGACGGCGCCGACCCGGCCCGAACCTTTCTGGCAGGAGGGGCCTGTGGTTCGGACGCCGCCGGGCTGCAGCGCGGTGGCGCCTTCGGGCAGGGTCGGCCACCAAGTGAGGTAGGACGCCGGCCGTTGGCCAGCCCCCTGGGACAGGGCTGCGCTGCTGTGCGTCAGTTGACGGTTTTAGGTGAGCTTGCCGAATTGTTGTGAGGGCCACTTGCGTTCATTGTCGTGGCTAGGTGGTATGCAAGAAGATGGGTGGGCCCCGGCGGCTGATTCGCCAGGGCCCACCCATCCGTCATTCACCCGTTACAGCTGAACCGGGAACTCATTTGCTTTGACGGCGTCAAGGAACGCCTGGAACGCCGCGGGGGTGAACTCCAGGACGGGTCCGCGCCGGTGCTGCTTGGTGTCGCGAACCGGGATGATGCCGGCCGGGGTCCGGCCGACCTCGACGCAGTTGCCGTTCTCACCGGCCGAGTAGCTGGACTTGGCCCAGCTGTAGCCGCCCTGGTCGAGGGTGGTGCCGTCGTGCATGGTCATCCTCTCAGTTATCCCCAACTCGCACTGTTCGTCAGGGTTGCCTGCATGTATGACCGGGTCGCCGCCGGTTCGAGCGCCTGGGACATAAGGACCTCAAACTGGCGGTTTCGACGGGTCAGATTCGCTTAGGCGGTCCGCGAACGTCAGGTTCTGTTCGTTGTCGGCGGCGAGGTCTGTCAGCGGGGGCGGCCGTTGCGGAGCGTGGTGACGTCCGGTTCGCAGCCGTTCAGCACCACCCGGTGGGCGGACGGTGCTGGTTTCCGCTCCGGGCGGGGGCTCAGACCTCGCCGAACTCGCCGCTAAGAACAGCGGCAACGAACGACACCCAGGCCTCGGCCGGGAAGACGAGAGCCGGGCCCTGAGGATCCTTGGAGTCACGGACCGGCATCAATGCACGAGAGCCACGCGCAACCTCAAGGCAGTCGCCGCCTTGCTGGCTGTACGTCGACTTCACCCACGAAGCGGTAGTCAAGTCGAAATCAGCCATGAGAGTCCTTCCGAGCGTGGAGTATCAATTCGAGGGTCGCCGACTCGGCCAGCGCCCCTACCTGGAGGCGATCGTATCTCCTACGCCAGTCGCGGAGCCTGTCGTCATCACGTTCAACGTGCCCTCGCCCCTCAGACTCAGAGTAGCCAAACAGGGAGCCATCGGGGAGCGTCAGCAGCCGCATGGGCAGGGCGAACGGCCTGTGCTCTCCCATGCTGAACGGCGCTACCTGAAGTACCACACGCCCCTGCTCGTAGAGCTGTTCAAGTTGCTCAAGCTGTTCCCGCATGACCTCGGGGCCACCGATGATCCGCCGGAGGCAGCTCTCGTCCATGACGGCATGGATGAGCGGCGGATCACGTCGCGCCAGGGCCTCCTGTCGTGCGAACAGAAAGGTCAGCCTCTCTTCTGCTTGCTTGGGAGTGATGTCCCTTCGACGAACATCTGCCCTAGCAAGAGCCGCTGCATAGGACTTCGTTTGGAGCAAGCCGGGGATGATGCCGAGTTCGAAGATCCGGATCTCACTGGCCCGCGTCTCATTGGCCGCGTACTCGGGAAAGCCCTCCAGCAAGGCCGAGTGCTTGACCTGGAGCCACATCAGCAGCAGGGTTCCGCCCGTCTCAAGCACCCGATCGGCATCACGTGCGAACTTCTCGCTTGGCGGGGTCCGGCCAGGAGGAGCAAGTTCAGCGTAGGAGACGTAGGAGGGATCGACCCCCACCCGCCTCACCTACGCCCTCACCCACTGCCGCACCCAAGCAGCCAGTACCTGAATTCCGCGCCGTGCACAGGAAGTCGGACCCGCCGACTTCCTGTGCAGCGTGGCAGGAGCCGAGCGCGTTCACCGTCGCGCGTCCGCGAGCGGCGCCCGAGCTTCACTCTGTCGGTGATCTCGGGTGATCGGGCTCAGGTGCCAAGGGTTCGGCAGGACTTCGGCCGGGGATGTCGTTCTCGTCCGGGTAGGTCTGGAAGGCGGTCGGCGGTCTCGATAACGGGGTTTCGTTTCGGTGACACGTGCGGCGAACCCCTTCCAGCTGATGATGTGCCCGCGGGGGACGTAGCGAGCCGTCGTGTCGTGGGGGAGACGATCGCCGAGGCGGAGGGTGGCGGGCTGCCGTCGCCGGCGGTGCGCCGGCGCAGGCGGCCTGCCCTGCCGCGGTAGTAGTTCTGCACGAGGATCTCTGCCCCAGAGCCTCGGCCTGTGGGCCGGGGCGGCACTCCGACGACTCGTGCCGCTGGAGGTGCTCCGTCGGGCGGCAGGCTTCGTTGCCGGCAGCGAGGATCCTGGTCCTGGGCCGGGTGGGGTTCTTGCCCGGACGGACGGACCGGACGTCCGTCGCCGCGGGTACCGGTACGCGGAGCCCCGTTGCACCACAGCCCGTCCAGCCGGTCTCCGACCCGCATTGCGGTCGTGCCGACGGGGTTGCCCGACCGCGCGATCCGAGCGGTCGGAGAAGGGACTTGCTCACCGGGGCCGGGGTGGAGCGACAACCGACACCTCAACAACTGCACGGTCTTCGATCGGCCCCGAGCATGCCCGCTGATCACGTCGGCACCGGCGCGTCCGGTCCCGGCGCCCTCGGTCAGGTCCTCGGGTCAGGCACCCGACCGAGGGTCCGGGCGGAGCCGGCGGATCAGCGGAGCCGCCGGGGGCGCCGGATCAGGAGACGCGCTTCAGCTGCCAGGCGTTGTTGTTGAGGCTCGGGTTCGACCAGGCGACGCAGCTGCTGGTGTAGTAGGAGCTGGTCTGGACCCAGCCCGCGGGCGGGTAGGTGGTGGAGCAGGCCTGGACCACGGTGCCGACGGGCAGTCCGGTGAGCTGCTTGATCTGCTTGATGTTCGGGCTGAAGCTCTGCGTGCCGCAACTGCTGCTGTAGCCCCAGTTCACGTCGACGAAGCCGGCCGGGGTGACCACGCTTGCGCACGAGGTCGTGACGTCACCCGGGGCGGCCTGGGCGGGCGCGGCGGCCAGGGCGAGCATCGCGGCGGTAGCGGCGACGGCCATACAGGTGGTACGAAGGCGAATCATGGGTGAGGCTCCTTCTGGTCGGGGGGCCGGTCAGGCCGTGGAGCCATTCCTATGGTTTGATCACCGGTTTCGGATAGCGACTTTCAGGCCTAAAGATCCAGCGCGCAGAGCGGCGGCCAGGACGTGCGGGAAGGCGGGAGAACGGGACACGCGGGGAAGACGGGGGCGGGCCCGGACCGGGTCCGGGCC
>NZ_JBSHAP010000033.1:0-67135 GCF_053611565.1 Kitasatospora sp. NPDC054795 | reverse complement strand
GTGTGCCCGGCCCGGCCCGCCGTCGGGGCGGATCAGTCGACGATCTCCATCTGGCCCATCATGCCCGCCGAGGAGTGCTCCAGCATGTGGCAGTGGTACATGTAGCGGCCGAGGTAGTCGGTGAAGGTCGCCTGGACCCGGACCGAAGTGCCGGGCGGAAGCGGCACGGTGTCCTTCAGGCCGGCGTCACCGGGCAGCGGTGGCCGGCCGTCCCGGTCGAGCACCCGGAACTGCGCCAGGTGCAGGTGGAAGGAGTGCTGGATCGGACCGTACTTGGTGGCGCTGTCGCCGTTGGTGACCGTCCAGATCTCGGTGGCACCGCGGCGGACCCGCTGGTCGACCCGGTCCGGGTCGAAGGGCAGGCCGTTGACCAGGCCGGTCGGCGTGCCGTTCAGGTCGAAGGAGAGCGTCAGCTCGCGGTGGACCGTGGCCGGCGGCAGCTCCGGCAACGGCCGCAGCGTGGCCGGCACACCGCTGCGGTCGCGCGCCCGGCGGTCCACCGCGAACTGCAGCACCGGCTCGATCCGGTCGTCGCCGGTGTACTGGCCCTGGTTGGTGAGCGCCGCCCTGCTGCCGACCGCCAGCCCGGAGAAGTCCACCACCAGGTCCACCCGTTCACCGGCGGCCAGCGGGAAGTCCGTCCCGGTCCGGTCGACCGGCGCGGGCAGCAGACCGCCGTCCGAGCCGATCTGGAGGACCGGCAGGGAGCCGAAGTTCAGCTTCAGGAACCGCAGGGACGAGCTGTTCAGCAGGCGCAGGCGGTACTTGCGGGCGGCCACCGGGAAGTACGGCTTGGAACGGCCGTTGACCAGGATCACGTTCCGCTTCGCCGGATCGCCGTGGACCAACTGCCCCGCGGCGTCGAACTCGGCGTCGCGGATCGCGATCGGCACGTCGTACTCGTCCCTCGGCAGGTCGAGCCGGCGCTCGTCCCCGCCCTCGATCAGGTAGAAGGCGTGCAGGCCGCGGTAGACGTGCTCGGCCTCCGTGTGGTGGCTGTGGTCGTGGTACCAGAGGGTGGCGCCGGGCTGGCGGTTCGGGTACTCGTAGCGGCGCTCGGCGCCCGGGTCGATCAGCTGCATCGGGTGGCCGTCGCTGTCGGCCGGGACGTGGCCGCCGTGCAGGTGCACGTTGACGGCCTCCGGCAGCCGGTTGCGGTAGGTGACCAGCACCCGGCGGCCCTCCCGGGCCCGGATCGTCGGGCCGACGAAGCTGCCGCCGTAGGTCAGGCAGCTGGTCCGGACACCGGGGATCAGCTCCAGGTCGGCGGCCAGGACGTCGAGCCGGTAGACGTCGGTGTCGCCGGTCCGCGCCACCGGCCGCAGGGTAGGCGGCACCGGCATCCGCACGGAGAACGGCCCGGTGGGCCTCCCCCGGCCGTTCGGCGCGGGGGGCAGCGGGTCCCCGCCGGCCATGGCGCCCACCGGCAGGCCCACGCCGGTCACCGCCGCGATGCCCGCGAGTCCCAGGAATCTTCGTCTGTACAAGGTGTCCTCCCCACGTGGGTACCCGTGCGTGTGCACGGGCTCGCTGCTGGTGTGTCAGGAGTAGGTCACGACCGCGCGGAAGCGGACCTCGCCGCGTTCGACCCGTTCGAGCGCCTCGGCGACCCGCTCCTTGGGGAAGGTCTCGATCAGCGGCGTGACAGCCCCGGACGCGACCAGGTCGAGGGCCTCGGTGAGCTGGTCGAGGCCGTTGTGGGTGGCACCGATCACCTGCTGGCGCTGCGCCCAGAACGGGCTGGTGGGCGGGATCGTGAAGGAGTCGACCGGGTCGATGGTGGCGAGCACGATCCGGCCGTTCGGGCGCAGTCCCTGGAGGGTCTCGGTGGCGGCCCGGTAGGAGGTGCCGGTCACCAGGACCACGTCGGCGCCGCCGGCCGCCCGCAGCTGCTCGCCGTCGGCGACCACGTGGTCCGCGCCGAGCGTGCGGGCCAGCTCGTGCTTGTCCGGCGAGCGGGTGACGGCCACCGTCTCGAAGCCGGCGGCACGGGCGAACTGCACGGCGAGGTGGCCGAGTCCGCCGATCCCGAGGACGGCGACCCGCTCGCCCGGCTCGGGGTTCGCGGCGCGCAGCGCGCTCCACGCGGTGTACCCCGCGCACAGCACGGGCGCCGCGGCCTCGTACGAGAGGGCGTCCGGCAGCAGCACCGTGCTGGCGGCCGACACCGCGACGTACTGCGCGTGACCGCCCTGCACGGTGAGGCCGCTCATCACCGACTCCGGGCAGTTCATCCCGGACTGCCCGGTGAGCGGGAGGTTGAGCCGGCAGTAGTCGCACCGGCCGCAGGTCGCCTGCACCCAGGTGGTGCCGACCCGGTCCCCGACCCGGCGGGTGGTCACTCCCGGACCGACCTCGACGACCTCCCCGGCGGCCTCGTGACCGACCACCACCGGGTCGAGCGGCGGGAAGGGGAAGACACCCTGGCTGACCCAGAGGTCGTTGTGGCAGACCCCGCAGGCGTGGACCCGGATCAGTACCTGACCCGGACCTGCCGTGGGGGTGGGGATCTCGCGCAGTTCCCAGCGCGCCTTGGCCTCGGGTACGACGGCTGCCCACATCGGACGGACCTCCCTTTCGTGTCAGCGGTTTCGCGGCGTGAGGCGGACCGGGAGGGTCTGCACGCCGTTCATGATGAAGGTGACCTGCGGCGCCAAGTCCTTCTCGGGGACGGCGAGTTCGATGTCGGGGAAGCGCCGGAACAGCGCGGCGAGCGCGATCTCGGCCTCCATCCGGGCCAGCGGCATGCCGATGCAGCGGTAGACGCCGTGGCCGAAGGAGAGGTGCTCCTTGTCCGACCGGGCGGCGTCGAAGGCGTCCGCGCTGTCGCCGTGCACGGTGCGGTCGCGGCCCACCGCCGCGAAGTTGATCAGGACCGGGTCGCCCTTGGGGATGACGACGCCGCCGATCTCGATGTCCTCCACCGCGAAGCGGAAGGGCAGATGGGCGACCGGCGCCTCGACGCGCAGGGTCTCCTCGATCACGTCCGACCAGCTCACCGCGCCGCTGCGCAGCAGCGCCAGCTGGTCGGGGTGGGTGAGCAGGGCCCGGGTCGCGTTGGCGAGCAGGTTCATCACCGGCTCGGTCCCGGTGGCGAGCAACAGGTGCAGGGTGCCGACCAGTTCGGAGTCGTTCAGCCGGGATCCGTCCTCCTCCTGGGCCTGGACCAGGTCGCTGGTCAGGTCGTCCCCGGGGCTGCGGCGCTTGGCCTCGACGAACTCCTGCATCTCCCGGTGCCACTGCTCGACGTTGGCCGCCGACTCCTCGGGGGTGAGGGTGGTGTCGATGTTCGCCTCGCCACCGCGCAGCATCTGCGCGCGGTCCTCGGCCGGCACTCCGAACAGGTCGCAGATCACCCGGGCGGGCATCGGGCGGGCGAAGCGGGCCTTGAGGTCCAGCACCTCGCCGGGTTCGCAGCGGCCCAGCTCGTCCAGCAGCTCGTCGACGGCCTTCTCGACCTCGGCCCGCATGGCCTCGACCCGGCGCGGGGTGAAGGCCCCGGCGGTCAGCCGGCGCAGCCGGGTGTGGTCGGCGCCGTACCGGGTGGTGAGGTTGTCCATCAGCACCCAGCCGATGAGCGGGAAGTCCTCGCCGATCCTGCCCTCGGCGAAGGCCGTCCAGTGCTGGCGCGGGTCCTTGGACAGCCGGTGGTCGGTGAGGGCCTGGCGGGCGATGTCGTGGTCGGTGATCGACCAGCCGAGCACGCCGCCGGGCAGTTCGATCCGGGCGACCGGGCCGTTCGCCCGGATCCGCGCGCCCTCGGCGTGGATGTCGTGTCCGGCGGGGTCGATGACGACGGGTTCGGGGATTGCCATGGGGATCCTCCGGGCGGTCGGTGGGAACGGCGGGCAGGGCATGCCGGACAGGGCCGCTCGGTGCGGCCCTGTCCGGTGGGGCGCCGGCTACAGGTAGAGGGTGTTGGGCCCGAGACCGCAGGCGACCCGCCCGTACAGTTCGAGGTTGGTGTTGGGGTGCAGGATGCCGTGCAGGTTGAGGGTCTGGACGTCCCGCTCGATGCGCTGGATCGGGACGGTGGTGTAGATCGAGGAGCCGCCGCTGGCGGTGTTGAGGATGTCCACCGCCTCCTTGGTGCGCGAGCAGACGGCACCGAGGTCGAGCCTGATCCGGGCCCGCTCCTCCAGGGTCCATTCCTCGCCGGTGGGGCCCTTGGTGTCGATCAGGGCGGCGGCGCGGTGGGCGTGGAACTCCACCTCGTCGATCCTGGTGATGGCATCGGCCACCTGGAGGTGGGTCACCGGGGCCTCGGCCTGGTTGGCGTACTCGGTGTAGCTGATCTTCCGGCCGGGGAGCCGCTCGAAGAACGCCTCCTTGGCGGCCTTGGCCAGCCCGAGCGCCGGGGCGGCCACCGTGGCGCACGCGGTGGGCATGAACGGGGCCCGGTAGATGGGCGATTCGGCGTTCGCCAGGGAGCGGTGCCGGCCCTGGAGCACCGGGACCATCGGCAGCACCCGCGGCTCGGGGACGAACAGGTCGGTGGCGACGGTGGTGACGCTGCCGGAGCCGCGCAGGCCGGTGGTGTGCCAGTCGTCGACGATCTCCAGGTCCGCCAGCGGAACGGCCACCATGATCGGCTGCGGCCCGTCCGGGGTCATCAGCACGGCCGCATTGGTGTTCCAGGAGCTGTGCAGCGCGCCCGAGTTGAACGTCCACTTGCCGTTCAGCAGCACGCCGCCCTCGACCGGCACGGCGACCGCGGTCGGGCTGAGGATGCCGCTCACCCGCACGCCCGGGTCGGCGAAGATCTCGTCCTGCACCTCGTCCGGGAACAGACCGGCCATCCAGGAGCTGATGGCGTAGACCGCCATGACCCAGGCCGTGGAGCCGTCGCCGCGGGCCAGCTCGGCGATCACGTCCACCGCGGTGCGCATGTCGGATTCGTAGCCGCCGTAGCGGACCGGCACCCGGATCTGCAGCAGTCCGGAGTCCGTCAGCGCGTTCAGCGTCTCGTCGGACAGCCGCCGGTGCTCCTCGTGCCACAGCGCGTTCTTCTGCAGCAGCGGCACCAACTCGGCTGCACGGCTCACCAGTTCTTCCCGGGACGGGGATTCCTTGGCAGTCATCGGGGGCTCCTCCGAAGTGGGCGGCCCACGCGGAACGGGTTGGCCGTCCGGGCCGCGGTCGTTGATCGGCCCTGTCGAGGCTGGCAGCCGGGCGGGATGTCCGCATCTCCCGGATTGCGGCGCGTCCGGAGCGTGTCCAGGCCACCCCGGCGTCCAACGATCCATCGCAATCGGGAAGTTGTCACCCGTCGTGGGCCGGTGTGAGGCTGGCCGTCACCCGGCCGCCGTGATCGCGGCCGGGACCACCGGAGAAGGAGAGAGCCATGTCCGCCACTCCCCCGCCCAACTCCCCCGAGGCGTCCGCGCTGCGCGCCGTTCCGGAGCGGATCGTCGCGGCCTGGGCCGCCCAGGACGCCGACGGCTTCGCCGAGGTCTTCACGGAGGACGCGACGCTGATCCTGCCCGGCGACATCTACCTGACGAGCCGCCAGGCGATCCGCGCCTTCATGACCCAGGCCTTCGCCGGCCCGTTCAAGGGAACCCGGGTCACGGGCGAGCCGGTGTCGGTCCGCCCGCTGGCCGCGGACGTCGCCGTACTGGTCACCCAGGGCGGCGTGCTGGCCCCCGGGGACACCGAGGTGACGGCCGAGCGGGCGATCCGCGCGACCTGGGTGCTGGCCCGTCAGGGCTCCGACTGGCGGATCGCCTCGTACCAGAACACGCCCATCGCCGCCTGAGACCCGGCGGGCCGGTCCCGGCCCGCGCTGCCCGCACCTCCGATCCGACCGTCCGCTGAGAGGACCCGGCATGCGCCCCTTCCGTATCGACATCCCGCAGGAAGCCCTCGACGACCTGGACCGCCGGCTCGCGGCGACCCGCTGGCCCGGTGAACTGCCGGGCGTGGGCTGGCAGCGCGGGGTTCCGCTCGGCTACCTGAAGGAGCTGGCCGAGTACTGGCGCACCGGCTTCGACTGGCGCAAGGCCGAGGAGCAGCTCAACGCGTTCCCGCAGTTCCTGACCGAGATCGACGGCGTGGACATCCACTTCCTGCACGTGCGCTCGCCGGAGCCGGCTGCCACACCGTTGATCATCACCCACGGCTGGCCCGGCTCGGTGGTCGAATTCCTGGACGTGATAGGACCGTTGACCGACCCGCGGGCGCACGGCGGCGATCCGGCCGACGCGTTCCACGTGGTCATCCCCTCGCTGCCCGGCTACGGCTTCTCCGGCCGCCCCCGGGAGACCGGCTGGGACACCGCCCGGGTCGGCCGGGCCTGGGCCGAGCTGATGCACCGCCTCGACTACGACCGGTACCTCGTCCAGGGCGGCGACTGGGGCATGCCGGTCTCCCTCCAGCTCGGCCTGGCCGATCCGGCGCACGTCGCCGGCGTCCACCTCAACATGCTCGCCACCTTCCCGCCGCAGGACCCGGCCGAGTTCGCGAACCTGGACGGGGCGGACCTGGCCAGGCTGGAGTTCGCCGCGCACTTCGAGCAGGACGGGGCCGGCTGGCGGAAGATCCAGTCCACCCGGCCGCAGACCGTCGGCTACGGCCTGACCGACTCGCCGGTGGGCCAACTCGCCTGGATCGTGGAGAAGTTCAAGGAGTGGACGGCCGCGGAGACGGCGCCGGAGGACGCGGTGTCCCGCGACCGGCTGCTGACCAACGCGGCGATCTACTGGTTCACCGCCTCCGCCGCCTCCAGTGCCCAGCTCTACTACGAGTCCAACCGGCTGGACTCCGACTTCATCCGTACCTGGGCCGGCCCGTGGCCGCTCGCCGCGCCGGTCGGGGTGGCCGTCTTCCCGCAGGACGCCGTCCGGCCGATCCGCCGCTGGGCCGAGCGGATCCTCCCGACCCTCGCCCACTGGTCCGAGTTCGAGCGCGGCGGGCACTTCGCCGCGCTGGAGGAGCCCGAGCTGTTCGTCGGCGACGTCCGGGCGTTCGCGCGCCGGGTGCGCTGACCGCCGTCCATCCCTCGTGGCGGCCGGGGAGCCGGTCCGCCACCTTTCGTCCAGGCCCGGGTCGAGCAACGACACCGAGCGGAAACGGAGTTGCCTTGTCCGTCCTTCTGAAGACCCGCGGCGCCGGGCGGCGCCGTCGCCGAACCCCGGGCTGGCTGGCGTTCACGGCGCTGGCCGCCGTCTCGCTGGCGATCGCGCCCGGCATGGCCGCCCCCGACCCGGCCGCCGCGGGCACCGAGAACGCCCGGGGCGGCTACGACCGCCGGGTCCACCCACAGGACTGGGCCCTGTCCAACGGCGGTCTGACCAACACCAGGAACGTCACCCGGACACCGATCAACTCACACAACGTCAAGAACCTCAAGGTGAAGTGGCGCCTTCCGCTGGAGGGCGACCCGACCTTCGCCGGCATCATGGCGTCCAATCCGATCGTCGTGGGCGACACGGTCTACCTGATCAGTCTCAACTCCGACGTCACCGCGGTGGACAAGGAGACCGGGAAGGTCCGCTGGAAGCGCGTCTTCAACAGCCCCTCGGTCGGGCCGAACGGCGTGGCCTACGCGCGCGGCCTGCTCTTCGGCACGACGTTCACCGGCGTCTTCGCACTCGACCCGGCGACCGGCCGGACCGTCTGGTCACGGGAGCTGATCGCCTCCGGCGAGGGCGGCATCGACGTCGCTCCCCAGGTGTACGAGGACACCGTCGTGGTCAGCACCGTCCCGAACACCTTCGGCAAGTACGTGCCGGGGGCCATGGGAACCATCTTCGCGCTGGACACCGCCACCGGGAAGCCGCGCTGGAGCTTCAACACGGTCAAGGACGGCGACCTCTGGGGCCACCCGGAGATCAACAGCGGCGGCGGGACCTGGTTCGCGCCGGCCCTCGACGACCACGGACGGCTGTTCGTCGCCGTCGCCAACCCCGCCCCGCTCCCCGGCACCCCCGAGTACCCCAACGGCAGCAGCCGGCCGGGCCCCAACCTCTACACCAACTGCCTGCTGGCGATGGACAGCAGGACCGGGAAGCTGCTCTGGTACCAGCAGACCGCGCCGCACGACCTGCGGGACTACGACCTCCAGGACCCCCCGATCGTGACCACCGCGACGGTCCGCGGCAAGCCCACGGAGATCGTGGTGGCGGCGGGCAAGATGGGCAAGGTCTACGCCTACCGGGCCGACGACGGAACCCCGCTGTGGACCCTGCCGGTCGGCACCCACCTGAACGACGAGGGCCCGCTGCCGGACACCCCGACCACCGTCCTGCCGGGCATCATCGGCGGGGTGGAGACGCCGATGGCGCTCTCCCGCGGGCGGCTCTTCGTGCCCTGGGTCGACAATCCCGCCAAGCTCGACTCCCGGGGCGGGCTGCAGCTGCCCGACTACACCGTGGGCCGGGGCGGCCTCACCGCCGCGGACGTGGCGACCGGCAAGGTGCTCTGGCAACGGGACCTGCCGCAGATGGCGCTCGGTGCCGCCACGGTGGCCAACGACGTGGTCTTCACCTCCACCTTCGACGGCCAGGTCTACGGCTTCGACACCACCACCGGCGCGACCCTGTGGACGGCCAGGACACCGGCCGGCATCATCTCCTTCCCGGCCGTGAGCGGCAACCTGCTCCTGGTCGGTGCGGGCGCCCCCGCGTTCTCGACCAAGCCGTCGTTCGAGCTGATCGCCTACTCGCTCTGACCCGCCCCCGCGTACCGCCCCGCCCCTGACGACCCGACGGCCACCGGCCCGGCATCCACGCCGCGCCGGTGGCCGTCGTGCGTGCGTGCGCGAAGCGTGCCGTGCGCGCGGCCGCTGCGACGGTCGCGCGACGTCCGGCGGGACGGCACGACGGAAGAACTCCGGCGGCACGACGGAAGAACTCCCGAAAATTCTCCCGCTCGATGTCGATCCGCGGCACCCGGCTCCGTCTACCAAGTGCCGGGCCTGGACCCCGGCCGTCGGGGCTCCGAGCCTCGACACGGTCGCGGTCGCGGGGGACGGAGTGGACGCCCTCCCCGGCGACCGTCGGCTCCGGACGCAGCAGGGAAGGGGGCCGGCCGAAAACTACCAGGAGTGACTGCGAGGCCGGCTGTCCGGACTCCGCTCCCCACCGGGACGGCAACCGCGCAAGGCCCGTCACCGGTACGCCGGAGCGCCCGGGACTTCTCGCGTCGTGCGGTGCCCAGTAGGCCCCACGGCCCCGATCCGGACTTCCTTCCACGGCCTTCACATACCGCCTGACCTGCGCATTTCCCGACCGTGCCGGTGAACCCACGGCCGTCGGTGAGCACCCGGGCGGTTCTTGACCATGCTTCGTGGACGCTGCTACACATCGACCCGTCGCCGACCTCACCGGGGCGGCGGATCTTCTGTGGGCACGACCGTGGAGGAACCGTGGCGCAATCACCCACCGTACTGGCCGACGGGCTGGACTTCCCGACCAGCCTCACCTTCGACGACGCGGGCCAGGTGTACCTGGCCGAGTCCGGACTGCCCTTCGGGGGCGCCGCCCCCGGCGGCCGGATCTGGCGTCTGGGCCCGGGAGCCGACACCTCGTCACGCACCCTGATCGCCGACGGCCTGGCAGCCCCGGTGACCGGACTGCTCTGGCACCAGGACCACCTGTACGTCTCCGAGGGCGGGGCCGGCCGGATCGTCCGGATCGGCCCGGACGGGCAGCGGGCCGTCATCGTCGACGGCATGCCGGGGCCCGGCAACTACCACATCGACATGGCCGTGGCCGGCCGGGACGGGAAGCTGTACTTCGCCCAGGGCGCGATGTCCAACCTGGGGATCATCGGGCTGGACGCCTAC
Source organism: Kitasatospora sp. NPDC054795 (assembly GCF_053611565.1). Lineage (NCBI taxonomy): Bacteria > Bacillati > Actinomycetota > Actinomycetes > Kitasatosporales > Streptomycetaceae > Kitasatospora > Kitasatospora sp. NPDC054795. The sequence goes on along the minus strand of NZ_JBSHAP010000033.1, from coordinate 57,348 downwards.
GAACTCGGCTGGCTGGGACGCCTTCCGCACTCGTACGACATCCCCGGCCTCGACATCGAGCTCACCGGCTTCAACGTGACCACGGACGACCCGCTGGCCGGCCGGGACGGCGCGCGGACCACCACCGGCGCGTTCGTCCCGTTCGGCACCGCGACCCGTCCGGGGCAGCGGATACCGGCCGGACTGCCGTGCAGCGCGGCCGTGCTGCGCTGCGACCTCGACGGCGGCAACCTGGAGCTGGTGGCCTGGGGGATGCGCAACGCCTTCGGCCTGGGCTTCCTGCCGGACGGCCGGCTGCTGGCGGTCGACCAGGGCGCCGACGACCGCGGCAGCCGGCCGATCGGCAACGCCCCCGACCTGCTGTTCGAGGTGCGCGAGGGCGCCTGGTACGGCTGGCCGGACTTCATCGGCGGCATCCCGGTGACGGACCCCGCGTTCAAGCCCACCCGCGGCCCGCAGCCGACCTTCCTGCTGGCCAACCACGGCGAACTCCCGCCGCCCGAGCGCCCGGTGCTCGACTTCGAGTCGCACGTCGCGGCCACCAAGTTCGCCGTGGCGCCGCCGCGCTCCCCGCTGGCCGGGCAGCTGGTGGTCACGCTGTTCGGGGACGAGGCGCCGATGACCCTGCCACCGGGCGGCCCCCAGCTGGGGCGCGACCTGCTGCTGGTCGACCCGGCCGACTGGTCCACCCGGGGCCTGCCGTCCGGTCCCGAACTGCACCGGCCGATCGACGTCGGCTTCGCGCCGGGCGACGACGCGCTGCTGATCCTGGACTTCGGCGAGTTCGAGATGACCGACCACGGCGTCGAGTCCCGGCGGGGCACCGGCCGGCTCTGGCGCTGGGCGGGCTGGGACCGCTCGTAGGACGTCATCCCTCCTCACCGAAAGGCAGTCGCACCATGGCAGGCAGGACCGGACTTTGGCTGGTCGGCGGCAGGGGGTCGGTGGCCACCACGGCCGTCTGCGGCCTCGCCGCGTTGCGGGCCGGGCTCGTCCCCGCGACCGGCAGCGTCAGCGAGCGGCTCGACCTCGATCCGGGTGTCTTCCCCGGCTGGTCCGAGCTGGTCACCGGCGGCCACGACCTCGTTTCCACCCCGCTGGGCAAGCGGGCCGAGGAGCTCGCCGCCGCGGGTGTGCTGCCCGGCCGGCTCCCGTCGGCGGTCGCCGAGGAACTCGCGGCCGCCGACCGGGAGATCCGCCGCGGCCACGACCCGGACGACGACGCGCCGGCCACCCAGGCCGAGGCCGCGGACCGGCTCGCCGCCGACCTCGCGGACTTCCGGCGCTCCCACGGCCTGGAGCGGGTCGTGGTGGTCAACGTCTCCTCCACCGAGCCCCCGCTCCGGCCGCTGCCCGAGCACGCCGACCTGGCCGCCCTCGACCGCGCCCTCGCCCAGGAGGGGCGCCGGGTGCTCGGCCCGGCCGCCCTCTCCGCGTACGCGGCGTTCTCGGCCGGCTGCCCGTACGTCGACTTCACCCCGTCGCCCGGTCTGCGCATCCCGGCGGTCACCCAACTGGCCGACCGGCACGGCCTGCCGTACGCGGGCTGCGACGGCAAGACCGGCGAGACCCTGCTGCGCAGCGTGCTGGCACCGATGTTCCTCGCCCGCGGGCTGCGGGTGCGGTCCTGGTCGGGGACCAACCTGCTCGGCGGCGGGGACGGCGCCAACCTCGGGGTGGCGGGCCGCGCGCAGGGCAAGCTGGAGTCCAAGACCCGCGGGCTGGCCGCGCTGCTCGGCGGGGAGGTCACCGCCCCGCTGCACATCGACCACGTCCCCGACCTCGGCGAACGCAAGGTCGCCTGGGACCACGTCTCCTTCGAGGGCTTCCTCGGCACCTCGATGAGCCTGCAGCTGAGCTGGGACGGCTACGACTCGGCGCTCGCCGCGCCACTGGTCCTCGACCTCGCCCGGCTGGTGGCCGGTGCGCACGCGGCCGGGGAGTCCGGGCCGCTCGGCGCACTGGCGTTCTTCTTCAAGGACCCGCTCGGCAGCGACGAGCACCGGCTCGCCCAGCAGGAACAGGACCTGGTGTCCTGGGTGCGACGGATCGAGGTGGCCCGATGAGGGTCGCCCTGCATCCGTGGCTCGACCTGGTCCGGGCACCGGCGGCGCTCACCGTCCTCGGCGACACCGTGGCCGGCGCGGTCGCGGCGGGCCGTCCGCTGCGCGGCCGACGGCTGGCCCTGCCACTCGCCTCCGTCGCCCTGTACTGGTCGGGGATGGCGCTGAACGACTGGGCGGACCGGGCGGTCGACGCGCTGGAGCGCCCCGAGCGCCCCGTCCCGTCCGGTCGGATCGCGCCCGGGGCCGCGCTCGCCGCGGCGGCCGGGCTCGGCGCCACCGGGCTGACCCTGGCCGGTCTCGCGGGCGGGGCCGACGCGCTGCGGATCGCCGTTCCGCTCACCGCCGCGGTGTGGGCGTACGACACCGTGCTGAAGCCGACCCCCGCCGCCCCGCTCGGCATGGCCGCCTGCCGCGGTCTGGACGTCCTGCTCGGCGCCGGATCCGGGCACTGGCGGGCGGCCGGCGTCCCGGCGCTGGCGCTGGCCACCCACACCCTGGGTGTGACCGCGCTGTCCCGCGGCGAGGTCCACGGCGGCCGCGCCGCCGACGCCCGGCTGGCGGTGGCCGCCACCGCGGTCACCGCCCTGCTGACCGGCACGGGCCGGGCCGCCTCGGCCCGGCACCGCACGGCCGGGGCGCTGTGCGCCCTGGGGTACGCGGCCGCCACCGGCACCGCCCAGCTCGCCGCCGGCCCGGCGCGGTCCACCGGACCGGCCGCGGACGGCACCGCGGACGGCACCGCGGGCGGCACGGCGGCGGCGGTCCGGACCGCGACCGTGGCCGGGATCCACGGCATGGTGCCGCTGCAGGCCGGGCTGGCCGCGCGGCTGGGCTCGCTGCCGGCCGCCGCGCTGGTGCTGGGCGCCCTTCCGCTGGCCCGCCGGCTGTCCGCCCGCAGGAGCCCGACATGAGCGCGATCGCCTTCGGGTACGGCACCAACGGCTTCGCCAACCACCGGCTCGCCGACGCGATCCGGGTCATCGCCGACCTGGGCTACACCTCGGTCGCCCTCACTCTCGACCACCACCACCTCGATCCCTTCGGCCCGGACCTGGCCCGGGAGACCGACCGGCTGGCCGCGCTGCTCTCCGTCGCGGGCCTGCGCTGCGTGGTCGAGACCGGCGCGCGCTTCCTGCTCGACCCGTACCGCAAGCACCACCCCACGCTGGTGTCCGGGGACGCCGCGCCGAGGATCGACTTCCTGCTCCGCGCCGTCCGGATCGCCGAGTCGCTCGGCGCCGACTGCGTGTCCTTCTGGTCCGGCGTGAGCGAGCCCGGGGTGGACGGACGGACCAACCGCGCACGGCTGGTCCGGCACCTCGGCCCGGTCCTGGCCGAGGCAGGGCGCCGGGCGGTGCGGCTCGGCCTGGAGCCCGAACCCGGCATGGTCGTCCAGCACCTCGACCAGGCCCTCGACCTGCGCCGCGAGCTCGGCGGGCCCGACGCGCTCGGCATCACCCTCGACGTCGGGCACTGCGTGGCCGTGGAGCCGGTGGACGCCGCGCAGTGCGTCCGGCGCGCGGCCGGGCTGCTGGTCAACGTCCAGCTGGACGACATGCTTCCGGGTGTCCACGAGCACCTGGAGTTCGGAGAGGGGCGACTCGATCTCGCCGCGACGCTGGCCGCCCTCGACGGGATCGGCTACACCGGCGTCGCGGCGGTCGAACTGCCCCGGCACAGCCATGCCGCACCGACCACCGCGCGAACGGCCCTGGCGGCGATACGCCGGGCCCAGGAGACCGTTTCCGTTCCGCCGGCGCACACGGGTGCACCGGCGTCGTCCACGATCGGAGACCGCCCATCATGACCGAGACCGAGAAACACCGCTGGATCGAAACCAGCGTCTACGGCGGGAGCCGGCCGGCCCCGCCGCCGTACCGGCACCCGCAGGACGACTGGCTGACCTGCGCCGAGCGCCGGGTCCGCGAGTGGCCCGGCACGATCCACCAGGAGTTCCCGCTGGCCGGCCGGATGGTCGGGCGCGGGCCGCTGCAGCCGAACGCCGACCCCCAGGGACTGGTGCACGGCACGGTCGACGACCGGGCCCGGGCCCGGCTGCTCGCGGTGCTGGCCGGGTCCCTGCCCGGGGCGGTGCTGGCGGCCGAGGTCGAGAAGCTCTACCGGCACGGCGACGCCGCCGAGCGGCGCGGGGTGCTGCGCGCGCTGCCGGACCTGCCGGACGGCGTACGCCGGCTCGGCCTGGAGCTGGTCGCCGACGGCCTGCGCACCAACGACCCGCGGCTGGTCGCGGCGGCGATGGGCCCCTTCGCGGCCCGGCACCTGGAGCAGGACCAGTGGCGCCACGGCGTGCTGAAGTGCCTGTTCACCGAAGTGCCGCTGGGCGCCGTGGCGGACCTGGTCACCCGCACCGACGCCGAGCTGCTGCGGATGGCCCGCGACCTGGCCGAGGAACGGCGGGCGGCCGGCCGGGAGATCGGCTCCGACCTGCGCGTGCTGCTCGGCATGAGCGTCCTGCTGGCCCTCGTCCCCCCGCGACCGCAGGAGGCCCGGTCATGAGGATCTTCGACCCGCACATCCACATGACCTCGCGCACCACCGACGACTACCGGGCCATGCGGACGGCCGGTGTCCGGGCCGTCGTCGAGCCGGCCTTCTGGCTCGGCCAGCCCCGTACCAACCCGGGGTCCTTCACCGACTACTTCGACGGCCTGCTCGGCTGGGAGCGGTTCCGGGCCTCCCGGTTCGGGATCAGCCACAACTGCGCGCTCGCCCTGAACCCCAAGGAGGCCAACGACCCCCGCTGCGTCGAGGTGCTGGACGTCCTGCCGCGCTACCTCGGCAAGGACGGCGTGGTCGCGGTCGGCGAGATCGGCTACGACTCGATGACCAGGGCCGAGGACGAGGCGTTCGCCCGTCAGCTGGAGCTGGCCGTCGACCACGGACTGCCGGTCCTGGTCCACACCCCGCACCGGGACAAGCACGCCGGCACCCGCCGCACCCTGGACGTGGTCCGCGAGTCCGGCATCGCCCCGGACGCCGTCCTGGTGGACCACCTCAACGAGGTCACGGTGGCGACGGTCGCCGACTCCGGCTGCTGGATGGGCTTCTCGATCTACCCGGACACCAAGATGGACGAGCACCGGATGGTCGCCGTCCTGAAGGAGTACGGCACCCACCGGATCCTCGTCAACTCGGCTGCCGACTGGGGGAATTCGGACCCCCTCAAGACGCAGAAGGTGGGCCGGGCGATGCTGGCGGCCGGCTTCACCGCGGCGGACGTGGACACCGTGCTCTGGCACAACCCCGTCGAGTTCTACGGCCGCAGCGGGCGGCTGGTCCTCGACGAGGGAATCCGGGACGACGCCGACGGCGCCTCCTTCGCGGGCAACTCGGTGCTCCGGGGCGGATCGTGAACCGGCTCTGCTACTCCACCAACGTCCACCCTGCCGAGGACCTGCCCGGCATCCTGCGACAGCTCGACACCTGCGCCGGTCCGATCCGCGAACGCACCGGCTTCGACCGGCTCGGGCTGGGCCTGTGGCTGGCCGCCGACGTAGCCTCCGCTCTGGCCGCCGACCCGTCCCTGCTCCACCGGCTGCGGGCCGAACTGGACGCCCGGGACCTGTCCGTGCTCGCCCTGAACGCCTTCCCCTACGGCGGCTTCCACCAGCGGGTGGTCAAGCACGCGGTGTACCGGCCGGACTGGACCGAACCCGCCCGCGCCGCGTACACCGCCGACTGCGCCACCGTGCTGGCCGGCCTGCTGCCCGACGACGCCGAGGGCGGCAGTATCTCCACACTGCCGCTGGCCTGGCGCAGTCCGTGGTCCCCCGCCGCGGACCGGGCCGCCGAGCAGGCGCTGCGCCGGACGGCGGCGGCGCTGCGCACCGTCTCGGCGCGGGCGGGCCGGCCGATCCGGCTCGCCGTCGAGCCGGAACCGGGCTGCGTGCTGGACACCGTCGAGGACGCCGTCGGCTGGCTCGCCACCCGCGCGGACCTCGAATTCGTCGGCCTCTGCCTCGACACCTGCCACCTGGCGGTCTCCTTCGCCGACCCGGAGCGGACGGTGGCCGCCGTCGAACGGGCCGGCCTGCGCGTGGTCAGGATCCAGGCCTCGGCCGCCCTGCACGTGGACGACCCGAACGACCCGGCGGCCCGCCGGCTGCTCGCCGGCTACGCCGAACCCCGCTACCTCCACCAGGTGCGGGAGTCCGACGGCGCCGGCCGGGTGCTCGCGGCCGACGACCTGCCGGAGGCGCTGGAGCGGCTGCCCGGCCGGTGGCCCTGGCGGGTGCACTTCCACGTGCCGCTGCACGCCGCGCCCCCCGCGCCGCTGCGCGCCACCACCGATGTGCTCCGCCGGGCGGTGGCGGCCGTGCGGGAACGGACGGTGATCGAGGTCGAGACCTACACCTGGCCGGTGCTGCCCGGGCGGCCGGCCGGTGCCCCGGACGACGCCCCCGTGGACGTCCCGGCCGGGATAGCCGCCGAACTCACCTGGGCCGAGCGCGAACTGATCGGCGAAAGGGCGGACCGTTGAAACCCGTGGTCCTGCTGGACGTGGTCGGCCTGACCCCGCGTCTGCTGCCGTACATGCCGAACCTCACCCGGCTCGCCGAGCGCGGCGGGTCCGCCCCGCTGCGCACGGTGCTGCCCGCCGTCACCTGCAGCGTGCAGTCCACGCTGCTCACCGGCCGGCTGCCCGCCGAGCACGGCGTCGTCGGCAACGGCTGGTACTTCCGGGAGCTCGGGGAGATCCACCTCTGGCGCCAGCACAACCGGCTGGTCCGGGCGCCGAAGGTGTGGGACACCGCGCGCTCCCGGCATCCCGGCTACCGGGTCGCCAACGTCTGCTGGTGGTACGCCATGGGCGCCACCACCGACCTGCTGGTCACGCCGCGCCCGGTCTACCACGCCGACGGCCGCAAGTCGCCCGACTGCTACACCCGGCCGGCGGCGCTGCGCGACGAACTCACCGCCGAGCTGGGGCCCTTCCCGCTCTTCCAGTACTGGGGCCCGACGGCCGGGATCGCCTCCAGCCGCTGGATCGTCTCGGCGGCCCGCCGGATCCTCGCCGCCGAGCGGCCCGACCTGCTGCTGGTCTACGTCCCGCACCTGGACTACGACCTCCAGCGCTTCGGACCCGACGCGCCGCAGGCCGTGGCGGCGGCCCGGGCGGTGGACACCGAGCTGGCGCCGCTGCTGGAGCAGGCGGAGCAGTCCGGCGCGACCGTGGTCGCGCTCGGCGAGTACGGCATCACGGCGGTGCGGCGCCCGGTGGACATCAACCGCGAACTGCGCCGGGAGGGCCTGCTGGAGGTGTACACCCAGGCCGGGATGGAGTACCTGGACCCGTGGGCCTCGCGGGCCTTCGCCGTCGCCGACCACCAGATCGCCCACGTGTACGTCCCCGACGAGGCGGACCTGCCCAAGGTGCGCGACCAGTTGCTCCGGCTGCCCGGCGTGGCCGAGGTGCTGGACCGCGCGGACCAGGCCCGCCACGGCCTCGACCACCCCCGGTCCGGCGAACTGGTGGCGGTGGCCGACCCCGACGCCTGGTTCACCTACTACTACTGGCTGGACGACGCGCGGGCCCCCGACTTCGCGCGGTCCGTCGAGATCCACCGCAAGCCCGGCTACGACCCGGCCGAGCTGTTCTTCGACCCGGCGGACCCGCTGGCCAGGGCCCGGGCCGCGCTCGGCCTGGCCCGCAAGAAGCTCGGCCTGCGCCACACCATGAACGTGGTGCCGCTGGACCCCTCCTGGGTCCGCGGTTCGCACGGCCGCCTGCCGGACTCGCCCGCCGACGGCCCGGTGCTGATCTGCTCCGACCCGGCGTGGCGGCCCGCCCTCGACGCGACCGGCGCGATCGCCGCCACCGACGTCCCCGAGCTGCTGCTGGGACTCCAGGGCCTGGGCCGCTGACAAGCGGCCGTCACCGGTCGTTCAGTGCTTCGGCCCGGGACTCCAGGTAGCGGCGCTCGGGGATGCTGCCGGTGCGCCGGGCGGCCTCCCGGAAGCTGTTCCGGGCGGCCTCCCGGTCGCCGCTCATCTCCAGCAGGTGGGCGCGGACCGCGGCGAGCCGGTGGTGGTCCGCGAGCCGGCCGTCGGACTCCAGGGCCGCGAGCAGTTCGAGCCCGGCCGCCGGGCCGAGGGCCATCGCGCGCGCGACCGCGTGGTTGAGCGTCACCATCGGGCCGGGGGCCATCCGCTCCAGCACCTCGTACAGGGCCATGATCTGCGGCCAGTCGGTGTCCTCGGCGTGCGCGGCCTCGCCGTGCACGGCCGCGATGGCCGCCTGCACCTGGTACGGCCCCGCCACCATCCGGGGGAGGGTCTCGGCTATCAGCGCCAGTCCCTCCTTGAGCGCGGACTGGTCCCAGGCCGAGCGGTCCTGCTCGGCGAGCGGGACGAGGCTGCCGTCGGGCCTGGTGCGGGCCGGCCGGCGGGCGTCGGTCAGCAGCATCAGGGCCAGCAGACCCGCGGCCTCGCCCTCCTCGGGCAGCAGCCGGTGCAGCTCGCGGGTGAGGCGGATGGCCTCGCGCGCGAGCTCGGGCTGCAGCAGGTCGGGACCGCTGGTGGTGGTGTAGCCCTCGTTGAAGATCAGGTAGAGCACCTGGAGCACGACCGCCAGCCGTTCCTTGCGCTCGCTCTGCGGAGGCATCCGGAACGACGACCCGGTGGACTTGATCCGCTGCTTGGCCCGGCTGATCCGCTGGGCCATGGTCGCCTCGGGGACCAGGAAGGCGTGCGCGATCTGCACGGTGGTGAGACCGCCGACGGCGCGGAGGGTGAGCGCGACCTGCGAGCCGGGGGTGAGCGAGGGGTGGCAGCACAGGAACAGGAGGGTGAGCATGTCGTCCTGCTCGGCCGCCTTCGGCTCCTCGCCGGGACCCGGCGTCACCGTCTCGTCGGCCGGGGTGAGCGCGGCGGCGGTGGCCTCGCGGCGCTGGCGGGCCTGCTCGCTGCGCAGCCCGTCGATCACCCGGCGGGCGGCCACGGTGATCAGCCAGGCCCGGGGGTTGCCGGGGACCCCCTGTTCGGGCCACTGGACGGCGGCGGCCAGCAGGGCGTCCTGAACGGCGTCCTCGCAGGCGTCGAAGTGCCCGTAGCGGCGGACGACCGCGCCGAGGACCTGCGGTGCGAGCGATCGGAGCAGGTCCTCGACCCGGACGTCACGGTTCATCGGCTCAGCTCTCCGTATCGGCTTCGAAAACGACCTGGCGCACCTCGACGCCGGTGTACCGGGCATCGGGGATCAGGCCGGCCAATTCGATCGCGCGTTCCCTGGACGCGCACTCGACCAGGTAGTACCCGGCCAGGAACTCCTCGGCGGCCAGGTAGGGGCCGTCGGTGATCGCGGGCAGCCCGTCCCGGACCCGGACCGTGGAGCTGCCGGACGGGTCGGCGAGGGCCTGGGTCACCACCATCTCACCGGAGTCGAGGATGTTCTGCTGGAACGTGGCGTGCCCGGCGAAGACCTCGTTGCGCTCTCTCTCGGACAAGCCGTCCCAGACTACCGGGTTCATGTGGATCAGCAGCATGTACTTCATCTCATCATTCCTTGGTCCCTTGCACGGCCGACTGGTGCTCTGCACTTGAGACGTCGCCGCCGAGGACCCTCCCTCGACATCCAAGCCCAGATCACGGCCCTTCGCGCGGGTTTCCGCCGCAGACGTCGAGACCGTGTCGCCGGGTCCGACGTTCCGGGTGTGACGGCACCCCCGGGTGCCACCTGCCCGAGAATCCGGAAGGACCCCGTGATGAGCGACACCACACCCCCCAGCGCGCCCGCGCCCCGGGCCGGACGGCGGGAGTGGATCGGGCTGGCCGTCCTCGCCCTGCCCGCCCTGCTGGTCTCGATCGACGTCTTCGTGATGCTGCTGGCCCTGCCCAGCCTCGCGGACTCCCTCCATGCCGGCAGCGTGCAGCAGTTGTGGATCACCGACATCTACTCGTTCATGCTCGCCGGCCTGCTCGTCACCATGGGATCGCTCGGCGACCGCATCGGCCGGCGCAGACTGCTGCTGATCGGCGCCGCCGCGTTCGGCCTCGCCTCCGTCGCCGCCGCCTACGCCGTCAACCCCGCCATGCTGATCGCGGCCCGCGCCATGCTCGGCGTCGCCGGCGCCACCCTCGCGCCGAGCACCCTCTCGCTGATCACCGCCATGTTCCAGGACGCCCGGCAGCGCGGCGCCGCCTTCGGCATCTGGGGCGCGTGCTTCTCGGCCGGCGCCGTCGCCGGCCCGATCATCGGCGGCACCATGCTCGCCCACTTCTGGTGGGGCTCGGCCTTCCTGATCGGCGTCCCCGCGATGGTGCTGCTGCTCGTGCTCGGCCCGGTGCTCCTGCCCGAGTTCCGCGACCCCGAAGCCGGGCGCCCGGACCTGATCAGCGTGCTGGAGTCGCTGGCCGCCGTCCTGCCCGCCATCTGGGGCCTGAAGGAGATCGCCAAGGACGGGTGGCAGCCCCTGTCGATCGCGGCCGTCCTGGCCGGCCTCGGCTTCGGGATCCTCTTCGTCCACCGCCAGCACCACCTGACGCATCCGCTGCTCGACCTGGGCCTGTTCCGGCACCGCGCCTTCACGGCCGCGCTGCTCAGCCTGTTCCTCGGCACCATGCTCACCGGCGCGGTGATGTTCTTCGTCACCCAGGCCCTGCAACTGCTGTACGGACGCGACCCGTTGCACGCCGGCCTGTGGATGCTGCCGGCGATCGCCGCCAACACGGTCGGCTTCACCCTGTCCCCCAGGCTCGGTCAGCGCTTCCGTCCGGCGTACCTCATCGGCGGCGGACTGGTCCTGGCCACGATCGGCATGGCGGTGATCACCGGCGCCGAACCCGGCGCCGGCCCCGCCGTGCTGATCGCCGGATTCGCCGTGGTCTTCCTCGGCTCCGGTCCGATGGTCACCCTCGGCATGGGCCTGGTCATGGGCTCCGCCCCGGTCGAGAAGGCCGGCTCCGCGGCCGCGCTCAACGAGACCAGCGGCCAACTCGGCTTCGCCCTCGGCATCGCGGCCCTCGGCAGCGTCGGCGCCGCCGTCTACCGCGGCGCGCTGCGCCTTCCCGAGGGCCTGCCCGCCGAGGCGGTCCGGGCCGCGGGGGACTCCCTCACGGGCGCGCAGGAGGCCGCCCGTTCGCTGTCCGGCGAGGTCGCCGACGCCCTGCTGGCGCCCGCCCGGGCCGCCTTCGCCGTCGAGCTCCACACCGTGGTCACCGTCGCCGGCGTCCTGCTGCTCGCCACCGCCGCCCTGGTGACCGTCCTGCTCCGCCACCTGCCGCCCACCGGCCGGCCGTCGGACGAGGCCGCCGCCGGGCCCACCGGTGGCTCCGGCGCCGTCCCCGCGGCGGGCTGATCGCGTCCGTCCCACCCGCCCGACGGGGCGGTCACCCGTACGGCGTACCTTCCCGTGCCCTGCCGACGACGCGGTCGTTGTGGGCCCGGGCGCCCGGTCCTGCGGGCGGCCCGGATCGCCCACGAGGAAAGGTGTGGACCGTATGTCGCAGTTGGTGTCGGTGCAGTGCTTCAATCTGTCGCGCGACGGCTTCGGAGCCGGCGAGGGACAGTCCCTGGAACGGCCGTTCGGCCACGCGGACCCCGCCCCCTTCTTCTCCTGGGCGGGAGCCACCGCGAGCTGGGTGAACCGCGCCGACCCCGGCGGCACCCGCGGCCTGGACGACTACCTGACCCGCGACCACGCCCGCCCGCCGGGCGCGGTGATCATGGGGCGCAACAAGTTCGGCCCCCAGCGCGGCCCCTGGGAGAACCACGACTGGCAGGGGTGGTGGGGCGCCAACCCGCCGTTCCACGCGCCGGTCTTCGTGCTCACCCACTACGAGCGCCCGTCCTTCACGCTGTCCGACACCACCTTCCACTTCCTCAACGCGACGCCGCAGGAGGCGCTGAAGCACGCGAAGGAGGCCGCCGGGGACCGGAACGTGCGCATCAGCGGCGGGGTGACCACCGTCCGCGAGTTCATCGACGCCGACCTGGTCGACACCATGCACTTCGCCGTCGCACCGGTCGACCTCGGCCGGGGGGAACGGCTCTGGAAGAGCCACACCGAGCTGCTCGACCGCTTCCACCTCGACACGGTACCCAGCCCGAGCGGGGTGACCCACCTCCTGTTCTGGCGGCGGTGACCACCGGCGCGTACGACCGCGCCCTCCCGTCGTGACCACCGCTCGTCCGTGGCCGGGGCCTTCGCCCCGGCCACGGTCGTGCCGGCGCCCGGGCCGTCACCGGCCTGCGATCAAGGGCAGCACGTTGGAAGAAATCATGATGTCGAATCGCCTCCCCCGGTTACGACTATCACGCGAGTAGCGCCGCGCGCCCACCGAAGACCGGGTGGTGCCGCCCCGGCGTTCCGCCTCGGAGAAAAGGGGTTGCCCATGAATTCGCCACTACCGGCGAGAACGGTGACGCTGCCGTCACTGGAAGGCCTCCGGGCCGTCGCCGTCGTCTTCGTCTTCGCCAGCCACGCACTCGTCCTCGGGGCGTTCAAGGACCCGAACGCCCTCTCCGTCTTCAGCACCCTGACGGGCGACGGACGCATCGGGTTCCTCGCGGTGTCGTTCTTCTTCGTCCTCAGCGGCTTCGTCCTCACCTGGTCGTCCAAGCCCGGTCAGACCGCGACCGGCTTCTGGCGGCGCAGGGTGATGCGCATAGGCCCCTCCCACGTCCTGATCGCGGTCGTCGCCCTGAGCCAGTTCGCCGCCGCGGGCGAGACGATCAGATGGGGACCGGCCCTCGCCAACCTCTTCCTGGTCCAGAACTGGTGGCCCTCCCAGGACCTGATCATGTACCAGTTCAACGGCGCGACCTGGACGCTCGCGGTGGAGATGCTCTGCTACGCGATGTTCCCGCTGCTGGTCCGGTTCGTCCGGCGGCTCGGCAACCGGGCGCTGTGGTCCTGGATCATCGGCCTCGGCGCGACCGCCGTCCTGCTCCCGGCGATCAGCTACCCGCTGCTCTCGGGATTCCCGCCGAGCCAGTTCTACCCCGCTGGGTCCTGGCCCCAGCTGTGGGCGCTGTACTTCTTCCCGCCCGTCCGGTGCATCGACTTCGTGATCGGCATGTTCCTCGCCCGGATCATCGCCTCCGGAAGCTGGCCGAGGATCCGGATCCTGCCGGCCGCCCTGCTCAACCTCGCCGTCTTCCTGCTGCTGTTCCACCTGCCCATCCCCTTCGGGATAGCGGCGCTCTACCCCGTCCCGGCCGCGCTGCTGATCGGCGCACTCGCCGTCCGGGACCTGTCCGGCCGGCGTACGGCCCTCAGCGCGCCCTTCATGGTGCGGCTCGGGGAACTGTCCTTCGCCTTCTACATCATCCACATCACCGTGATGTTCGCGGTGCACGCGGCGTTCGCGGGCGACCTGGTGGGCTACGCCCACTCGTACACCCCGACGGCGTTCAGCACGCCCGTCGCCATCGCGTTCGTCATCGCCCTCTACGCCCTCTGCGTCGCACTGGCCTGGGTCCTGCACAAGACCGTCGAGATGCCGGCCATGCGCCGCTGGAGCCGCCCGGCGGCGCAGCGTGCGCCCAAACGTCCGAACCCGGAGCCCCAGCCACAGACCTGAGCACCCCTCGCACGACGATCGGAGACAGCCATGGCCGAAGCCACCGACCCGACCTCCCACTCCGACCACTCCGACCACTCCGACCACCCGTCCTACCCGATGCCCCGGACGTGCCCGTACACGCTGCCGGAGGGCTACCAGGAGCTCCTCGACCGACCGACCCTCGGCAAGGTCCGGCTGCCCAGCGGCAAGCTCGCCTGGGCCACGGCCCGCTACGAGGACGTCAAGGCGATGCTGGGCGACAACCGGTTCAGCTCCGACCTGCGCCGCCCGGGCTACCCGCTGATGATGGACCACCAGGTCCCCGCGCCCGAGTTCTCCACCTCGCTGGTCGGGATGGATCCCCCCGAGCACACCCTGGCCCGGCGAGCGGTGGCCGCGGACTTCACCCCCCGCAGCATCAACCGCCTGCGGCCCCGGATCCAGGAGATCACCGACGAGTACGTCGACCGGTTGCTGGCCGGCCCCCGCACCGTCGACCTGATCGACGCGTTCGCCAACCCGGTGCCGCTGCTGGTGATCTGCGAGCTGCTCGGCGTCCCGTTCGCCGACCGCGAGTTCTTCCTGCGGACCTCCTTCACGGTGATGAACGCCACCACCCCCGAGGCCGGCGGGGTGGCGACCGCGGAACTCATGGGATACATGGACGGGATGGTGACCGACAAGGAGCGGACCCCGACCGACGACCTGATCGGCCGGCTGGCGGCGCGGCGCGGCGAGCCGGGCGTCCCCGACCACCGGGACCTCGTCGGGATGGCCTTCATGCTGCTGATGGCCGGCCACGAGACCATCGCGAACGTCATCGGCCTGGGGGCCATGCTGCTCCTCGAACGGCCGGTGCTGCGCAAGTCGCTGGCCGCCGACCCGTCGCGTTGGCCGGCCACGATCGACGAGCTGGTGCGCTACTTCACCATCGCGGAGATCGCCAACTCCCGGGTCGCCCTGGAGGACGTCGAGATCGGCGGGGTCCGGATCGCGGCCGGCGAGGGCGTGCTCGGTCTGACGGTGGGGGCCAACCGGGACCCGCTGCGCTTCGCGGACCCGGACGTCTTCGACCCCGACCGGGTCGAACGCAGCCTGGCGTTCGGCTTCGGCGCGCACCAGTGCATCGGTCAGCACCTGGCCAGGACCGAGCTGGAGGTCGTCCTGACGACCCTGTTCGAGCGCATCCCCGAGCTGCGGCTCGCCGAGCCCGTCGAAGCGCTGCGGTTCAAGGAGGAGCACGTCAACTACGGCCTGCACGCGTTGCCGGTCACCTGGTGAGGGGGAACTCCATGCGGATCCGTACCAACCCCGACAGCTGCATCGGCGCGGGCCGGTGCTACCTGGCGGCGCCCGACCTGTTCGACCAGGACGACCGCGACGGGACGGTCGTGGTGCTGGCCGACCGGGTGGCGGGGGCCCAACTGGCGGGCGCCCGGACGGCGGTCGAGGAGTGCCCGACGCGCACGCTGTCCCTGACCGAGGAGCCGGACGCGCCCTGAGGAACGGACGGGGCCGGCGCGGGACCCGTGGGTCCCGCGCCGGCCCCGTCGGGTCGGCCGGTCAGGTCACTGACCGCTGTTGCGGCCCGCCCGCTGGAAGTAGACCCCGGCCAGCACGGCCAGCAGGACGAAGACCCCGGTGGAGACGGCGGCGACGGCGTTCAGCCCGCTGACGAAGGCCGCGTGCGCCGTCTTCAGCAGCGCCGCGGAGGCGTCGGCCCCGAGCTGCGCGGCCTCGGCGGCGGCGCCGGCGACGGTCTCCCGGGCGCGGTCGGAACCGACGCCGTCCATCTCGCTGCTGTAGACCGCGGAGCCGATCGTGCCGAGGACGGCCAGACCGAGCGCACCGCCGAGGTAGTTCGCGGTCTCCGCCATCGAGGCGGCCGAACCCGCGCGCTCCGGCGGCACCGAGCCGATCACCAGACCGATGCCGAGCGCGAACATCGGACCGGCGCCCAGACCGATGACCGCCGTGCCGAGCACGATCGGCCAGGGGCCGTGCTCGCCGTTCACCAGGATCAGCACCGCCGCGCCGATCGCGGAGAGGAACATGCCGCCGACGATCGCGGTCCGCGGCGTGATCGAGCGGATCAGGGCCGGCGTGGACATCGTCCCCACCGCCATGCAGAGGCCCATCGGGACGAACCAGAGCGCCGAGGCCAGCGGGGAGTAGCCGAGCACCGTCTGCAGCAGCTGGGTGACGTTCAGGGCGGTGCCCGCGAGGATCATCCCGGCCAGCGCGAGCGCGGTCAGCATGACCGTGAACGAGCTGTTGGCGAAGAGCCGCAGGTCGAGCAGCGGGTCCTCGCCCTTCAGCTGACGGCGCACGAACACGGTGCCGAACAGCAGGCCCACGACCAGCGCCACGACACCGGTGACGGTGCTGGCGGTGCCCAGCGTGAGGACCTTGATCGCGTACACCACCGGGAGGATCCCCAGCAGGGAGAGCACGACGCTGGTGAGGTCCAGCCGGCGGGACTGCTCGGGGCGGAACTCCGGGAGCAGGATCGGCCCGGCGATCAGCACCACGGCCGCGACCGGGACGGCCAGCAGGAACACCGCGCCCCACCAGAACGGCGCGAGCAGCACGCCGCCGAGCACGGGCCCGAGCGCGGCACCCGTGAAGGTGCAGGTGGCCCAGATCGAGATGGCCTTCCCGCGCTGCTTGTCGTCACGGAAGATGTTGGTGATCAGGGCGAGGGTGGAGGGCATCAGCGTGGCGCCCGCGATGCCCTGCACACCGCGCGCCGTGATCAGCATGATCGGGCTCGTCGCCCAGGCGCAGGCCAGCGAGGCCAGGGCGAACACCGCCATGCCCGCCATGAGGAGTCGGCGGCGCCCGATCCGGTCGCCGATGGTCCCCATGGTGATCACCAGACCGGCGACCATGAATCCGTAGGCATCGGTGATCCACAACTGCTGGACACTGCTGGCACCCAGGTCGGCGGTGAGCTTGGGCAGCGCCAGGAACAGGACGTTCGCATCCAGCGCGACCAGCAGGGTCGGCAGGGCGAGAACCGCCAGTGCCAGCCAGGGCCGCGCGCTCGTGCGAGGGAGGTCGGTTTCCGCTGTAGTGACGGACATGGCCGTGATGCGTCCTTTCGATCATTTCGGAATGTCGCTCACTACGTTGTCGAAGCAGCGGGCCGATTCTTGCGCCGGTTCGCGGAACTTTTTTGAGAAGACTTCCGCGACGCCCGGCGGATCCACGGTCTTCGCTGGTCAGACGCGTGGAGCCGATGGTGATCGACACCATCGGCTCCACGTGAGGACACTTGTTCGAATGTTCTCGGACACCTGGGGTCCGTCGGGAGCGTCAGGGCGCTCCGGCCGGCGCTCCGGCCTGCGGTCCACGGGTCGACTGCGGGACGGACGCGGGATCAGTGGTGGTACTCACCGCAGTTGACGTCGAGGCAGTGGCCCGTGACGGCGCGCGCCAGGTCCGAGGCGAGGAAGAGCACCGCGTCGGCGGTCTCCTCCGGGGTCTGCAGGCGGCGCAGGTCCATGTCGGCGGCCACCTCCTGGTAGCCCTCCTCCAACGACAGGCCGCGCATGGCCGCGAGTTCGCCGATGAACCCCTTCACCTTGTCGGTCCACATCGGCCCGGGCGCCACGGTGTTCACCCGGATGCCCTCCGGGCCCAGCTCGGTGGCGAGCATCTGGGCCGCCGCGAGCAGGCCCGACTTGGCGATCTTGTAGGCCCCGCAGGCACGCTTGGAGTGCCGCAGGACGGAGGAGTTGACCATGACGATCGAGCCGCGGCTGTCCCTCAGCGCCGGGGTGAACAGCTTCGACAGCCGCAGCGCCGCGTAGACGGTCACCTCCATGCCGAGGCGCACGTCGTCCAGGTCGGTGTCGTGGAGTTCCGTGTGCGGCGGCTCCACGAGCGCGTTGTTGATCAGGGTGTCGACCCGGCCGAACGCGTCGAGCGCGGCGGCGACGAGTGCGCCGGCGGCATCCGGGTCGGTGATGTCGGTGGGAACCGCCAGCGCGCGGCGACCGGTCTCCTCGACGGCCTTGGCCACCTCGTCGAGGTAGGACGCGGTGCGCGCCACGAGTACGACGTCGGCTCCCGCCTCGGCGCACCGCACGGCGAGCGTCCGGCCGAGACCGGATCCCACGCCCGACACGACGACGACCTTGTCGCGGAGCAACTCCGGAACCTTCATGTGTTCGTCCTCTCGATGCACAGCACACGGACTGGCGAGGGCGCGGGGCGGAGCCCGGGGGCCGCGAGGCCCCCGGGCGACCGGGTCAGGCGGAAGCGCCCTCGCTGAAGACGATCGGACGGACCTCGATGCCGAGGCCCTCGACCGCGGCATCCGGGATCATCGCGGCGACCTCGTGGGCGCGCGCCAGGTCCGCGACCTCAATGATGTAGGTGCCGCCCACGTATTCCTTGGCCTCGGCGTACGGGCCGTCGGTCACGGCGGGCACGCCGCCGCGAACGCGCACCACGGAGCTCTGGTCCGGGCCGGCCAGAGCGAGGGTCCCGACGAACTCACCGGTGGCCTTGATCTTCTCCATGAACGCACCGTGGCCCTGGAAGACCGCGTTGCGCTCCTCCTCCGGCAGCGCGGCGAGGACATCGGCGTTCGGGTACATCATGATCAGGTACTTCATGGTTCCGCTCCTTGCGACGTGAGGCGCCCGGTGGGGCCTTCACTCCTAAGTCGGCGCTGATCCGCCGATCTCGACATCTGGCGACATCCTCGCGAAAAACTTTTTTCCGCACCAGCGGAACCCCGTACCGGCCGGCTCACGGAGCGGGCACGCCGAAGGCCGAGGGCGGTACCGGACGGCGGGCCGCGCGCAGCACGCGCAGCAGGATCCGAGGGTGCATCAGGGACTGTGGGGAGGCCACGAGTCCGGCGATCCGCACCAGCGCGTCGGTCACCCGGGGGTCGTGCACCGCCGCTCGCTGCGCCAGCGCGGCGTACCGGTTGACCAGGGCGGTCTGGAGGTTCCGCTTGCCCTTGACGCCCCGGTAGCCCAGGTCGGTCACCGCGGCGAACGACCACGGGGAGCGGATCTCGCGGGCGATGTCCCGGAAGTACGCCTGGGGCCTGGGCAGCCGCCGCCCGGCGGCGTGCCGGCGCAGCACCAGCGCCTGCAGGGCGGCCGAGGTCATGCCCTGGGCGTAGGCGGGGTTGAAGCTGCAGACCGCGTCGCCCATCACCAGCAGTCCGGCCGGAAAGCGCTCCAGCCGGTGGAAGTCCCGGCGGACGCTGGCCGGAAAACGGAAGCGCAGCGGTTCGTCCAGGGGTTCGGCGTCGCGGATCGCCTCGTAGATCTCGGGGACGGGCAGCGACCGGACGTAGGCGTGGAACCCTTCCGGGTCGGTGGGCGGGTGGTCGCCCAGGAGCCCGGTCACCGACAGCTCCACCTTGTTGTCGTCGCCGGGCACCCGGTAGAAGAACGCTCCGCGCGGGTGCGAGGGCGTGGCGGCCGGGATGATGGCGATGTCACTGTCGAACGGGTCCTTCTCCAGGCGGTAGTGGCGGGTGGTGTACGCCAGGTCGATCTCGATCCGCTCCTCCGGCGGCGCCTGGTACCCGAGGTCGGCCAGCCACCGCGGGGTCCGCGAGCCGCGGCCGGTGGTGTCGACGACCAGGTGCGCGGAGAGCGTCTGTTCCTCGGCCCCGGGGGTGCGTGCCTGCACCCTGACCCCGGTGACCCGGTGTCCGGAGGCGTCCGTCACCGGGGCGACGATGTCGTGCTCCTCCAGGAACGACACCTCCGGCAGCGCCCGCACCCGCTCGCGCAGGTGGTGTTCGAGCACCGGCCGGGTGGCGGGCACGGACGGCAGGCCGGTGCGCGCGGGGCTCAGCCGCAGCCCGTTGAAGTACCACTGGATGTCGTTGCTGAAGTCCCCGGGCCGCACCCCTGCGGCGATCAACTCGTCGGTGAGGCCCGGGAACAGCGACTCCATGATCTGGTGGCCGCGGGCGACCAGCCCGTGGGCGTGGTTGCCGTGCGGGACGCCGCGGCGCGGGCCGCGGACCCCGAGGATCTTGTCGCGTTCGACGATCACGACCCTCGGATAGGACTCGGAGAGCACCCTGGCCGCCAGCAGGCCCGCAATGCTTCCGCCGAGAACCACGGCACATTCGTCGGTACGGGTGGCCATGAAGGTCCCCTCTCTCGGATTTCCGGACGGGTGACGGAGGGTCAGTTCCCGGACTGCGAACGGAACTGGCCGGGCGCGCGGCCCTCTCCGGCCGGGCCGCGGTAGGCCTGGGCGAGGTCGAGCCAGGCGTCGGCGTCCTTGCCCTCGGCCGTCAGGGCCAGGTCGTCGCGGTGCCGGCGCCGGGTCACCAGCAGGCAGAAGTCGACGGCGGGGCCGCTGACGCGCTGCTCCGCGTCGGCGGGACCGAACTCCCACCGGGCTCCCGACGGGGCGGTGATCTCGAAGCGGAACTCGGCCTCGGGCGGCGTGAGCCCGCGCGCCTGGTACCCGAAGTCCCAGGTGCGGACCGCGAATTCGACCAGGTAGCGGAGCCGGTCGGTGTGCTCGCGGTGCACTCCGAGCGTGTCGGCGATGTCCTGGCCGTGGCCGAACAGCTCCATCATGCCGGCCGCGGCCAGCACGGGCGCCGGCAGCGGGCGGACCAGCCACGGCACCGGTTGGCCGGCCGGGACCGCCGCCAGGGCCTGCTCGGCGGTCCGGCGCTCGGCGTTCCACCGCTCCAGCAGGAGCTGCGGCGTGCCGGACGCCAGGTAGGGCTTGAGGGACTGCTGCACCGCGCCGTCGAAGTCCTGCCCGATGCCGGCGACCATCGCCTTGAACGCCTCGGGGTCGCCCGCGGCCGTTCCCGCGATCTTGAAGGTGGCCGCGAGGTGGGCGATCTGGTGGGCGACGGTCCAGCCGGGCGCGGGCGTGGGCCGCTTCCAGTCGGCGTCCGTCAGGTTCGCCACCAGGGCGTCGACGGCGTCGCCGTCCGCCGCCAGTGCGGATATCACGTCCTGCGAGTCGGGCATGCCTGTTCCTTCCATAGGGGGGACCCGGATGCCGACGCCGTCTCGACGCACGCTGCGGGGCGTCGGATCGGGGGCCAGCCCAGTATCGGCCGGGCGCCGATCGGCGGGCTTCTCTGCTCGTGCTGAGCGCTCGGCCCGCTCCGCGGCGCTCCCGTCCCCTCGGGTGTCCGCACTCCCCTGCGTCCGCTCCCGCGGTGGAACACGGCAGGCCGGCCGGCCGACGGGTTCGTCGGTCGGCCGGCCCGCGTACTCCCGGTCGGTCGGTCAGTCAGCCGGTCGGTTCAGTCGGTCACCGGCTCCAGGCCGACCAGGGCGAGCCGGTGCCGGCGGCTGATGTACCAGGCGGCCGCGCCGCACAGCAGGGCGAGGGCGGAGACCGCCACCAGGACGGCGGAGGGCGAGGACACCAGGCTCGCCAGCAGCAACGGCCCCATCAGGCCGCCCAGTCGGTTGAACAGGGAGACCCACCCGGTGGTCCGGCCGCGCCGTTCCGGATCCGCCAGGTCGGCCGCGATCGGGAGGAAGATCGCGGCCATCGAGTTCACCGAGAACAGGGCCGCCACCAGCGCGCCCGCGGCGATCCAGCCCACCTCGGCCACCGCGCCGCTGGCCGTGAGCGCCAGCAGCAGCACCGCGGTGACGGTGGCCAGGCCCGCCGCCATGGAGGTCGGGCCGAAGCGGCGGTAGCCCAGCATCAGCAGCAGGGCGCACGGGATCATCACGATCGCCGCGATGGTGAGCATCAGGTTCGCGGTGTGCACCGGCACGCCGCCGATCCGGGCCAGGCTCGGCACCCAGGTGGTGAGGCCGAAGGTGAGCAGTCCGATCAGGGTGGCGAAAGCGCGCTGGAGGCCGTGGGTGAGGGCCCGTGAGGACCTGGGCAGGTGCTGGACGGCCGACGGTGCGCCCGCGGCCACCGGGGCGGGGGCCGAGGTGCGGTTGGGGACGAAGGGGGTGAGGAGGGCCAGCGCGGCACCGGTGGGGGCGCCGATCAGCCACAGGATCCGCCAGCCGAACACCGGTTCCAGCCACAGCGCCGAGCCGGCGGCGACCAGGTAGCCGACCGCGGTGGCGACGACGGAGAGCGCCACCACCACCGATCCGCGGACCTTTCCGCCGACGGTCTCGGTGAGCAGGGTGATCAGCAGCGGGGCGAGGCCGCCGACCGCCACGCCCATCAGGGCGCACATCACCAGGTTGCCCTCGAAGGTGGGCATCGAGCCGCACATGCTGGTGGCGGTGAACCCGAGGGTGGCGATCAGGTAGGAGCTGCGGCGGCCGATCCGGTCGGTGAGCACGCCGAACAGCAGCGCCCCGGTCGCCGTCCCGGTCAGTCCGCAGACCGCCAGCAGGGAGGCCGCGCGGGGATCGAGCCCGTACTCGGCCCGCATGCCGGGGATGACGAAGCCCAGGGTGGAGGTCTTGCTGATGTCGATGGTGAGGGCGGCCGTACCGATGAGCAGGATCAGCAGCCGGCCGCGCCGCCCCGTCCCGGAGTCGGCCTCGACGGATTTCGGCCGCCCGCGCAGGGCGGCGCCGGCCACCACGACCAGCAGTCCGGCGAGGGCGGTGAACATCTCCGGCATCTCCGACAGGGCCATGCCGTGCAGCTTCCGCCCGTTGTCGGCGGGCATGTGGTCCATCGGCATCGCGGGATCCATCGGCATCGCGGGATCCATCGCGAAGGAGTGCCGGAAGGCCACCGCGGAGGAGACCAGCACGATCAGGCTGCCCAGGGCCAGGAGCAATGTGGCGCCGGTGATCCGGCCGGGGCGTGTGGTGGTGGACAAGAGCGACCTCCGTCGAGCGCTGGTGTGGTGGTCGCGCGACCGGGCGTCGACATTTCTCCTCCGGCCGTCGGCCGCCCCTGGAATGTCGCGCTGAGTGACTGGAAAGCTATGCCCGGCGCCGCGCGGGCCGCTTCTCGCATTGTGCGGGGATCGGAGGGTTGTGGGCGCGAACGTACCTGACATAAGGGCGTTTTGCTTGACTGAGGGAATGAGTCCGCGTCGCACGGATCCCGGTGCCCGGCCCGCACTGGTGGACATCGCCGCCCGGTTGCTGGCGGAGGAAGGGCCGCAGGCGCTGTCCGCCCGCCGCATCGCGAGCGAGAGCGGCACCTCCACCATGGCCCTGTACACCCACTTCAACGGAATGCGCGGGCTGGTGCGCGCCATGGTTCATGAAGGGTTCACCCGGCTCCAGCACTACTTCACCCTGGTGGAGTTCAGTGACGACCCGGTGAGCGACCTGGCGTTGCTGGGTCGTGCGTACCGGTGCAATGCGCTGGCCAACCCCCACCTGTACGCGGTGATGTTCGGGGGTTCCTCGCTGGCCGGGTTCTCGCTGGGCGAGGAGGACCGGCAATACGGCCGTTACACTCTGGCCGGCGTGGCCGAGTGCGCCGCCCGCTGCATCGAGGCGGGCCGGTTCCGCTCGGAGGACGCCGAGCTGGTGGCGCATCAGATGTGGTCCGCGGTGCACGGTTTGGTGGTCCTGGAGCTCGGCGACTACCTGACCGAGCCGTGCGACGCCGATCGGCTGCTGGAGGCGCAGCTGGTGGGGCTGATGGTCGCGGCCGGCGACCTCCTGGAGGCCGCGGTCGCATCGGTGGCGTCCTCCGTGGAGCGACTGTGGGAGGAGGTGGACCCGGCGACGACCGATTCGGACTGATGGCGGGGCCGGCGCGATCCGCGGTGAATTCCCGAACGATTCCGCTCCGACGCCGGACCGGCGCAGCCGTCACACGAGTACTCCTGAATCACATCCGTCCCGTCCGTAACATCCGTATGCCCCCCTCCGGCGCATCTCGTCAATTGCTTCAATAGTTCAAACACATACCGGCCGGTATTCCACCCCTCGGCTTTGCCAAATCAACGCACGAGGAAGTCGTTGAACTTGTCATGTCCGCCTGCTACGGTCATCAGTCGTTATCACGGTGCCACAGTGTGTCACCGTCGCTTAACAGAAGGGAGAGGGGAAACCTCGCGCGCTCCGGTATCTCAGGCCGCCCGCCCCCCTCGGCCGCGTTCCAGGACGCAATACCGGAGCGGAGTTTCCGTCGTCCACCGGTACTGCGAGAACCTGGAGTCATTGTGAAACCCGCAATCGAAGAGGCCGTGGCCCGAGCCATCGAGGTCATGCACGAGAACATCGGCGAAATACTCACCATAGACGACATGGCACAGGCGGCCGTCTACAGCAAATTCCACTTCTCCCGGGAATTCCAGCGGGTGACCGGGGTCTCCCCGAGACGCTTCCTGTCCGCCATCCGCATCGAGGCCGCCAAACGTCTGCTCATCGAGACGGACCTCAGCGTGACCGAGATCAGCCACCGCGTCGGCTACAACAGCGTCGGCACCTTCAGCTCACGGTTCGCCAGCAGCGTCGGCACGTCGCCCACGATGTTCCGCCAGTTACGCGGCTTCACCACCAGCATCGAACTCGAAAGGCGGCGCTGGGCCCGGCCCACGGATCTCGCCACCGTCCGCGGCGAGATCCGGGCTCCCGTCGCCGACAGCCTCGGACGCGTCTTCGTCGGGCTCTTCCGCACCCGCATCCCGGAGGGCCGGCCGGCCGCCTGCACCGTCCTCCCCCGCCCCGGCGCCTTCCTCCTCGACCACGTGCCGCCCGGGACCTGGTACCTCCTCGCCCACTCCGTCCCCGCCTCCTTCGACGAAGTCCTCACCGGCGAGGTCTCCGTCGGCTCCGTCGGCCCCGTCGAGATCAGGGCGAACGTCCCGCCGAAGCCGCTCGAACTGCGCCTGCGCCCCGTGCACGCCCTCGACCCGCCCGTCCTGCTCGCACTGCTGGACGTCCGGGCGGCGGCCCTCGCCAGGAACGAAAGGCTCTCCGAGGCCGGTTGAGCCGGCGCCGGGGAGCCGGCCACGCGGCCCGGGGACGGGGCTCCGGGCCCACGGGGGCGACGTCCGGCACGGGACGGGGGGAGCGGTGGCCGACGCGGCACGGGGGACGACGGCCGACGCGCCACGGGCTCCCCGGACATGACGAAGGGGCGGCGGCCGGCTCACGCCGGCCACCGCCCCCGGGAGGAGGCTCAGGCCCGTCGCCTCACGGCGATGACCACCGCACCCACCACGCACGCGACGGCGGCGGTGACGTAGGCGAGGTGGTACCCGGCGAGCTGGTCGGCGCTGGTCCCCGCGACCAGGACCATCACCGCCACGCCCGCGCTGGCGCCGATCTGCTGCGTCACCACGTTCACCGCGCCGGCGACGGCCTGCTGCTGCTCCGGGACGCCGGAGAGGCCGGCGGACGTCATCGAGGGGAAGTTCAGCCCCTGACCGATGCCGCTGACCACCAGACCGGGCAGGACGTGCAGCACGTAGTTGCCGTCCTGCGGCGTGCCCAGCCACAGGCCGGTGCCCACGCCGATCAGGACGAGGCCGACGGCCATCAGCGTCCGCGGGGAGTACGTGGCCAGCAGGCGGCCGGTGGCGAAGTTGGCGGTGAGGAACACGGCCAGGGACATCGGCACCAGGGCGATGCCGGACTCGAAGGGCGAGTAGTGCAGCATCCCCTGCAGGTACAGGGGCGCGAAGAACAGCATCCCGACCGAGCCCATGTACTGGAGGAACGCGGCCAGGCTCGCCTCCCGCACCGAGCCGATCCGGAGGAGGCCGAGCGGAAGCACCGGGTCGGCGGTGCGGTGCTCGCGCACCACGAACAGCACCAGGGAGAGCACCGCGCCGCCGAGTACGATCCACGCCGTGGCGCCGCTGCTGCTCACGCCGACGACGAGCAGGGTGAGGCCGAGTGTGCCCGTGATCGCTCCGGGCAGGTCCAGCCGGCCGCGGTGCCCGACGCCGTCGGGCAGTCCGATGCGCGTCGCGCCCAGCACACCGAGACCCACCAGCACCGAGAACCACAGCACCGAGCGCCAGCCGAAGAACTCGGTCAGGACGCCGCCCAGCAGCACCCCGCCGCTGAAGCTCGCGGCGCCGACGGCCGCGTACACCCCGAAGGCCCGGTTGCGCGCCGGACCGGCCGGGAACGTGTCGGTGAGCAGCGCCAGCGCGGCCGGCCCCGACAGGGCGGCGCCGATGCCCTGGACCGCTCTCGCGCCCAGCAGCGTCACGGTGTTGGGGGCCACGGCCCCGACCAGCGCGGAGACGGTGAACAGGGCGACGCCGGCCTCGAACACCCGCCGCCGCCCGATCACGTCGGCCAGTCGGCCGCCCACCAGCAGGAAGCCGGCGAACGTGACGGCGTAGGCGGTCATCACCCACTGGAGCGTGCTCTCGTCCAGGTGGAAGCGCTCCCCCACCGAGGGCAGCGCCGCGTTGAGCACTCCGAGGCCGCTCACGTCCAGGGCCAGCGCCCCGGCCAGGACGCCGAGTGCGAGTCCCGGCCGGCGGACCGGTGAGGCCGCGGCGCCGGTGGTGTCGCCGGTGGTGTCAGTGGTGTCGGTCATGCGGGCCTGCCGTGGAAGTCGCGGCCGGTGAGTGCCCGCCCGAGGTGGTCGCTGCGTCCGGGTAAGGAGCTGTTGGCATCGGCTGACGCCCTATCAAATTTGTCAACTGCCATGCGGACAGCTTGCATTGGCCGATCGTCCGCTGTCCACTCCGCCCCGCGCCCGCAGATGGAACTGAACGGTACCGTCCGAGGAGATCAAATCGGACACTTTGGCGATCAAATCTCGCCAGCGCTTCAACCGGCCCGCAAAGTGCGCAATCCTGGAGTCGCTGGACTCTCCGCGCCCAGGGGCGGACGAAAGAAAGCGGCACTGCGAAATCCCGGCAGCGAGATTGCACGACAGATCCACCGGCAGGGCCGCACGGGGCGGCGAGAATTCCACAGTGAGCCGCTGAATCGCGACCACCCGCGTCACCTCGAAGTTTGCCGTCGTCACCACGCATGGCCGCCGCACCGCTCGGCCGGAGCTTCGGGCAGCCCTTCCCACCTCCCCGCGCGAGGAGCGGTGTTGCCCGATCGCACGTCCATGCATGTCATGTACAGGCCTGATCCAGCATTCGCAGTCGAACTGCCTTGATATGGAACAACTGACGAGCCCCCCCTTGTGAACGATCGGTTGTGAAGCTCCACCCGCCCAATTCACCAGCCCTGCTGAGGGAGTCGCCATGCCCCAAGAGCACGCAGCGCGAGACATATCCGCCGTCACGGACTTCCTGCTGTCCCGATTTGCCGAGCTGTTGGACCTGTCCGCGAACTCGGTGGACCGGTGGGCGCCGATGCACCGGTACGGATTGGACTCGCTGAAGTCGGTGAACCTCGCGGCCGCCCTGTCCGAGTTCCTCGGCTGGCAGGTCCCCGCCACCTGGATGTGGCAGTACCCGACCGTCGACGGCCTGGCCCGGGCACTCGTCGAGGGCCCGCGTGCCGCGGAGCCCGCCCCGACCACCCGGCGCCGCACGCCCTCGCACGAGCCCGTCGCGGTCGTGGGCATCGGCTGCCGGTTCCCCGGAGGGCCGGACCCGTCCGCGTTCTGGCGGCTGCTGGTCGAGGGCGGCGACGCCGTCGGACCGGTGCCGGGCGCCCGCCGCGAGCTGCTGAACGACCGGGTGCGCTGGGGCGGATTCATCGACGGCATCGACCGCTTCGACCCGCTGTTCTTCGGCATCTCGCCCCGCGAGGCCGTCCAGATGGACCCGCAGCAGCGCCTGATCCTGGAGCTGTCCTGGGAGGCGCTGGAGGACGCGGGCATCGCGCCGCACAGCCTGGTCGGCAGTGACACCGGCGTGTTCATGGCCTCCTGTTGGGGCGACTACGCCGCCCTGGCGCACTACCGCGGCCCCGACAGCCAGATCACCCCGCACACCGCGACCGGCATGCACGACGGCATCATCGCCAACCGCGTCTCCTACATCCTCGGTCTGCAGGGCCCCAGCATGGCCATCGACTCCGCCTGCGCGGGCTCGCTGATCTCGGTGCACGTGGGCTGCCAGTCGATCCAGCTGGGCGAGAGCGACCTGGTGCTCGCCGGTGGCGTGAACCTGAGCTTCGTCTCCGACTACTACACCGCCATGGACGCGATGGGCGCGCTCGCCCCGGACGGCCGCTGCAAGTCCTTCGACGCCCGCGCCAACGGCTACGTCCGCGGCGAGGGCGCCGGCGTCGTCGTGCTCGCCCCGCTGAGCGTGGCGCTGGAGCGCGACCTGCCGGTGTACTGCCTGATCAAGGGCAGCTCCTCCAACAACGACGGCCTGAGCAACGGCATGACGGCGCCCAACCCCCAGGCGCAGGAGAAGATGCTCCGCACCGCCTGGCAGCGGGCCGGCATCTCCCCGGACCTCGTGGACTACATCGAGTGCCACGGCTCCGCGACACCGCTCGGCGACCCGATCGAGGCCAACGCCATCGGCGCCGTCCTGGGCGGCGACCGCCCGCAGCCGCTGCGGCTCGGCTCCGTCAAGTCCAACGTCGGCCACCTGGAGGCGGCCGCCGGGATCGTCGGCCTGGTCAAGCTCGCGATGTCGATGCGCAACGGCGTGCTGCCGCCGAGCCTGCACTACACCGCGCCGAACCCGCAGATCCTGTTCGACGAGTACAACCTCACCGTCCAGGACCGGCTGGAGCCGTGGCCGCGGCACTCCGACGCCCGCCGCGGCGGCGTCAGCTCGTTCGGGTTCGGCGGCTCGATCTGCCACGTCGCCGTCGAGGAACTGCCGCGCCCCGAGGCCTCGCTCCTGCTGCTGGCCGCGGACTCCCGCGAGGCGCTGGCCGAGCGGGCCCGGGCGCTGCGCGACGCGACCGACCTGCGCGCACTCTGCCGCCGCGAGCCCGGCGACGGCCCGTTCCGGCTCGCGGCCACCGCCCGCGACATGGCCGAACTCAGGAGCAGCCTCGACGCCTTCGGCAGCGGTGCGAAGGCCCCCGGACTGAGCGTCGGCGAGCGGGCCGACCGCCGGCCGCGGGTGGCGTTCCTGTTCTCGGGCAACGGCTCGCAGTGGGTCGGCATGGGCCGGCAACTGCTCGCCGGCCAGCCGGTGTTCCGCCGGTCCATGATGAAGTCCGACCGGCGGATGCGGGAACTGCTCGGCTTCTCGCTCGTCGAACAGCTGCTGGCCCCCGACGGCCGCCTCGACGACATGGACGTCTTCCAGCCGCTGCTGTTCTCCCTGCAGGTCGCGCTGGCCGAGACCTGGCGCTCGCTGGGGGTGGAGCCGGACGTCGTCGTGGGGCAGAGCGTCGGCGAGTTCGCCGCCTCCCACATCGCCGGCGCCCTCGACTTCGACGACGCCTCCCGCCTGGCCGCCCACCACGGCCGGCTCCTCCAGCTGCTGGCCGTGGGCCGCGGCGAGGGCATCGTGGTGATGACCCCCGCGGACGAGGTCCGGCCGCACCTCACCGGCGGGCTCACCCTCTCCGGCTACAACGGCCTCGGCTCCACGCTCGTCACCGGCACGCCGCAGGAGATCGACGACCTCGTCGAGCGGCTGACCGCGGCCGGCGTCACCAACCACCGGGTGCGGATGGGCCACGCCCCGCACTCGGCGCTGGTCGACCACGTCCTCGCCCCGCTGAAGGTCGAGCTCGACGGCATCAGGCCCCGGAGCACCCGCATCCCGATGATCTCGACGGTCACCGGCGAACTCGTCGACGGCGCGGAGCTCGGACCGGACTACTGGGCGGACAACCTGCGCCGGGAGATCCGGGTGGTCGACGCCCTGACGAAGCTGCGCGACCACGACGTCGACGCGGTGATCGAGATCAGCCCGCACCCCCTCCTGCTCAAGTCGGCCTCGGAGATCCTGCCGGCGACCACCCTGCCGTCGCTGCGGCGCGGCGCCGACGAGGCCTCGACCCTGCTCGGTTCGCTCGGCGCCCTGTACGCCGCCGGGCACCCCGTCACGGCCCACCCCTTCCTGGCCGGCGACCGGGGACGGCACGTCGCGCCGAGCCCGGGCGACGCCGCGGCCGACGGGCAGCTGCACCTGGTGCCCGTCACCGCCCGGACCGCGGGCGCGCTGACCGACACCTGCCGCGAGCTGTCCAACCACGTCGAACGCGACCCCGGCCTGCGGGTCTCCGACCTCGCCTACACCCTCGCCGCCAGGCGCACCCACCACAGCCACCGGATCGCGCTGTTCGCCCGCAACCGGCAGGACGTCCTGGACGGACTCGCCCGGGTCGCCGCCGGGCAGCCGCACCCCGACGTGGTCACGGGCACGGTCTCCGGCAACGCCGACCGGCGGGTGGCGCTGGTGTTCTCCGGCGGCGGCACCCAGTGGGTCGGCATGGGCCGCGAACTGCTGCGCTCCCACGCCGGCTTCCGGGCCTCGATGAACGCCTGCGACGCCGCCGTGCGCGCGGCCGGCGGCTTCTCGGTGCTCGACCACCTCGCCGCCCCCGCGGACGAGGCCCGGTACGAGGAGATGGACTTCCAGCAGCCCGTGCTGTTCGCCCTGCAGGTCTCGCTGGCGAAGGTCTGGCTCGACCTGGGCATCGAGCCGACGGCCGTCGTCGGGCACAGCCTGGGCGAGGTCGCGGCCGCCTGCGTGGCCGGCGCGCTGTCGCTGGAGGACGCCGCCCGGGTCGTGGTCTCGCGCTCGCACCTGCTGGAGCGCAAGGCCGCCGAGGGCGCCATGATCTCGGTCGACCTGCCGGAGGAGGAGCTGCGGCCGCGGCTCGCCCCGTACGCCGAGCACGCCGCCGTCGCCGTGGTCAACAGCCCCACCAGCGCGGCGGTCTCCGGCTCGCCCGAGGCCGTCGACGCCCTGGAGGCCGACCTCAAGCGGGACGGCGTCTCGGTCCGGCGGATCCGGGTCGAACGGCCGGTGCACAGCCCCGGCATGGACCCGCTGATCGAGCCGCTGCGCGAGAGCATCGACGGCATCACCCCGCTGGCGCCGGCCATCCCCTTCCACTCCACCGCGCTGGCCGACACGGTGAACCCGGTCGCCGACGTCGACTACTGGGTGCACAACCTGCGCAACCAGGTCCGGTTCGCCGAGACGATCGGTGCGCTGGTCGACCGGGGCGTCTCCACCTTCATCGAGATCGGCCCGCACGAGACGCTGCGCGGCGCGGTCGAGGAGATCGGGCTGTCCCGCGGCGTCCAGGTGCACGCGATCAACTCTCTGCGGCGCGAGGAGAGCGACGTCCGCTGCCTGCTGGGCGCCGCCGCCTCGCTGTACGTCAGGGGCCTGCCGCTGACCTTCGACCCGCTCTTCGCCGACGACGTCGACCTCGTGGAGACCCCGCTCGTCCAGTGGCAGAAGGAGCGCTACTGGATCGACACCGACACCGAGCCCCGCGGCGCGGCGGCGCCCGCCCCGGCCGTCGGGACCGCGGGGGCGGGCGCGGCCGCGACGGTGGCCGCTCCGGTCGAGGTGCGGCCGGCGGCGGCCCCGGCCCCGGCGGACCGGCCGGTGCCGGAGGTCGTCCTCGCCGAACTGGCCGACGCGCTGGGCGTGCCGGTGAGCAGGTTCGACGAGAACGCCGGTCTGCGCGACTTCGGCCTCGACTCGATGCTGGCGATCCGCCTCGTCAACAGGATGCAGGCGGTGCTCGGGCACCGGGTGTCGCCGGTGGTGTTCCTCGACGGGCGCTCCATCGCCGAGGTCGTCGGCCACTTCGTCGGGCTCTCCGGCGGACCGGCCGCGCCCGCCCCCGCGGCACCGGCACCCCAGGCGCCGGCGGCGGCCGCCCGGCCCGTCCCGGTCCCCGAGGCCGCGCCGAAGCGGTCCTTCCTGGAGGACCTGTCCGAACTGGACGCCGAGGAGCTGGTGGAGGAGCTGGAGGCGCGCGGGCTGCTGGAGGCCACCGACGCGCCGGCGCTGGAGCAGTTGCGCGCCGAAGGCCTCGGTCTCGAAGTGGCGCCGACCTCGCACGGCCAGGCCTCGCTCTGGTTCATGCAGATGGTCGCGCCGGACGCCGTGCCGTACAACTTCATGGTGACCGCCCGGATCCGGACGACGGTCGACGAGGAGGCCCTGGAGCACGCCGTCCGGGCCGTGCTGGACCGGCACCCCGCGCTGCGCACCGTCTTCGTGGAGGCGGGCGGCAGCCCGTACCAGGTCGTCCTGGACGAGCCGGTGTACGAGTTCCTCGTGGTGGACACCTCCGACCTGGACGACGAGCAGGCCCGCGAGGAGCTGGCCCAGTACGGGCACGAGCCGCTCGACATGGACAACGGGCCGCTGGTGCGGATCGTCCTCATGCGGCGCGGACCCTCCGACCACTACCTGATGGTGCTCGTCCACCACATCGCCTCGGACGCGGCCTCGGCCGACGTCATGATCCGCGAACTCCAGGAGTACTACGAGGGCGCCGACCCCGCCCGCAGCGCGCCGGTCGCCCCGTACACCGAGTTCGTCGAGTGGGAGCGGCAGTGGCTGGCCGGTCCGGCGGCCGAGGCGGCCCTGGACTGGTGGTCGCGGAAGCTGGCCGACCCGCCCGCCCACCTCGACCTCTCCAGCAAGGAGCGGCCGCCGGGCGTCACCTACGAGGGCCGCGACATCGCGTTCCGCTGGAGCGCCGAGGAGACCCGCCTGCTGCGGGAGTTCGCGGTGCGCGAGGGCGTGTCGGTGAGCACCGTCGTGCTGGCCGGGTTCTTCGCCACGCTCAACCGCGCGGCCGGGACCGAGGACTCGGTGCTGGCCACCGCCATCGCCCAGCGGGCCGAGCCCGGCTGGGAGTCCGCGATCGGCTACTACCTCAACACCGTGCTGGTGCGGGCGAACCCCTCCGGCGGGCGGAGCTTCCGCGAGCTGCTGCGCGAGGTCCACGCCTACTCGCTCGGCCTCCTGGAGCACATGAACTACCCGCTCGACCTGCTGGCCTCCCAGCTGAAGCCGCCGCGCGCCGAGGGCCGCTCCCCCTGGTTCGACGTGGTGGTCAACTGGCTGTCCTCGGACGCCTTCCCCCGCTCCGTCAAGCTCTTCCACGGCGTCGGCGAGACCATCGCCCCGGACGGCGCGCTGCCGCTCGAACCGCTCCAGGTCCGCAGGCACCTCGCCAAGTTCGACCTGGAGATCTCGATGGCCGACATCGACGGCAGGGTGGCCGGCCACGTCCAGTTCAAGCCGAGCTACCTGGAGCGGCGGACCGTGACGGCCCTGCTCGCGCTGTACCGCACCGTGCTCTTCGACTCGATCGCCCGACCCGACCAGGCCCTCGGCGACATCGCGCCGACCGGCCTCCCCAAGGAGACGGACAAGTGACCGAAACCCTGCACTCCGAGTTCATCGCCCAGGCGGTCAAGAACCCCGACGCGACCGCGGTCTACTCCGACGCCGGCGTCCTGACCTACGGCGAGCTGAACGAGCGGTCCCGGGTGCTGGCCGAGCGGCTGGTCGCCGACGGCGCGGGCCCCGGCGTCCCGGTCGGCATCTGCGTCGAGCGCACCCCCGACCTGCTCGTCGCCGTCCTGGCGGCCCTGCGCTCCGGATCCTGCTACCTGCCGCTGGACCCGAACTACCCCGCCGACCGGCTGACCTTCATGGTCCAGGACAGCGGGACCCGCCTGCTGCTCACCACGCCCGCGTCCCGGGCCAGCTGCCCGCCCGGGCCGACGGTCGTCGTGCTCGGGGACGGCGTGACCACCGAGGCCGGCGCGAAGCCCGTCGCGGTCGTGCCCGAGGACACCGCGTACGTCATCTACACCTCGGGCTCCACCGGCAGGCCCAAGGGCGTGGCCGTGCGGCACTCCGGCGCCGTGGCGATGCTCGCCGAGATGGACCGGGTCCTGGAGGGCTGCGACCTGAGCGGCGTCTCGGCCGCCAGCTCGATCTGCTTCGACCTGTCAGTGATGGAGATCTTCAACGCGCTGTGCCGCGGCGGCGCCGTGGTGCTCGTCGAGAGCGCCGTGCACCTGCCGGAGAGCCGGTACGTGGACCGGGTCACCCACCTGTCCGTCGTCCCGTCGGTGATGAACGGCCTGCTCGACGCCGGCGCCCTGCCCCCGAACGTGCGCTCGATCGTGTTCGGCGGCGAGGCCCTGCGCCGCAAGCTGGTCGACCGGGCCTACCAGGAGACCGGCGCCACCCGGGTGTTCAACGCCTACGGCCCCACCGAGGGCACCGTCTTCTGCTCGTTCGGGCTGGTGCCCGAGGAGGGGACCGACGAGCCGACCATCGGCCCGCCGACCACCACCGACCTGGTCTACGTGCTCGACGACGAGCTGAAGCCGCTGCCGGCCGGCGAGGCCGGCGAGCTCTACCTCGGCGGCGTCGGCCTCGCGCACGGCTACGTCAACCGGCCGCGCACCACCGCCGAGCGGTTCCTGCCGGACCCGTTCCGCAGCGGCGAGCGCATGTACCGCACCGGGGACGTCGTCAAGTTCACCGAGAGCGGCGAACTCCAGTTCCTCGGCCGCTCCGACCACCAGGTCAAGCTGCGCGGCTACCGGATCGAGCTGGAGGAGGTCGAGGCCCGGCTGACCGCCTGCCCCGAGGTCCGGGAGGCCGCCGCCACCGTCCGGGGCAACCGGCTCGTCGGCTACGTCGTGCCCGCGGGCGACGGCGCGCCGCAGGACGGCCCCCGGCTGGACGCCGCGCTCCAGAGCGCCGTCACCGGCAGGCTCGCCGTCGAACTGCCCGACTACATGGTGCCCGCGACGCTCGTGTTCCTGGACGCCCTCCCGCTGGGCCCGGGCGGGAAGCTCGACCGCAACGCGCTGCCCGAGCCGCCGGCCGCCGACACCGACGGGCCGCTGACCGCCGCCACCACGCCGACCGAGATCGCGCTGTCGGAGATCTGGGGCCAGCTGCTCGACCTCGAACCGTCGACCATCGACGTGCAGTCCGCCTTCTACGACCTCGGCGGCGACTCGCTGCTGCTCGTCCGCCTCGCCCGGCTGATGACCCGGCGCTTCGACCGCCGCGTCCGCGTGCCCGACCTCTTCAGCTTCCGCGACATCGCCTCCCTCGCCCGCTGGCTCGACGACGAGTTCGGCGCCACCCCCGAGGTGGTCCAGTCGGCCCGCCAGCGGGCCGGCGCCCGCCGCGCCGCCCTGCGCGGCCGCGGCGGCGCCACCGGCCGCTGAGTCACGCCCCCTACCCGACACGAAGCAGGAGCCTTCCATGACCGACAGCCCCGAGCAGGAGTACGACCCGGGCGACGTGGCCATCATCGGCATGTCCCTGCGGGCACCGGGTGCCCGCACCAAGGAGCAGTTCTGGGACATCCTCGTCAACGGCCGGGAGACCGTGTCCTTCCTGGCCAAGGACGACATCCACGTCGACGAGACCCTGATCCACAGCCCGTTCTACGTCCGGGCCTGCGGCGTGCTCGACACGTACGACAAGTTCGACCCGTCGGTGTTCGGCATCAGCGACCGGATGGCGGCCGCGATGACCCCGGAGAACCGGCTGTTCCTGGAGAGCGCCTGGGAGTCGCTGGAGGACGGCGGCTACGACCCGGACCGGCTCAAGGCCGAGATCGGCATGTACGGCGCCAACAACCCGCAGACCGCCGCGCTCTACAGCTCCCCGCCGGACCGGGTGTCGGTCGGCCCCGAGGCGATCGAGGCCAGCCTGGCGTGGTCGCCGGACACCATGACCTCCAACGCGCTGTACTACATGGGCCTCACCGGCGAGGCCGTCACCGTCGCCGCCGTCTGCGCGGGCTTCCACTACTCGGTGCACCTGGCCTGCCAGTCGCTGCTGCTGGGCCAGAGCGACATGGCGATCGCCGGCGGCTCGATGGTCCGCCTGCCGCACCCCCGCGGTCACCTCTGGGAGGAGAACCGCATCCTGTCGAAGGACGGCCACTGCCGCCCGTTCGACGCCAACGGCACCGGCACCGCGCTGTCCAGCGGCGTGGTCACCGTGCTGCTGAAGCCGCTCGGCCATGCCGTCGCCGACCGCGACCACGTCTACGCCGTGGTCCGGGGCTCGGCCGTCAACAACAACGGCGTCAGCGCGATGGCGTACGGCCTGGCCCAGCCCGAGCGGCTGAGCGCCTGCATCGCCGCCGCCATGGAGGTCGGCGGCGTCAGCCCGGACACCGTGTCCATGTACGAGGCCAACGGCCTCGGCCTGCCGATGACCGACGAGCTCGAAGTGCACGCGGCGACCATGGCGTTCGGGAAGCAGACCGCGACCACCTCGATCGGCGGGGTCAAGGGCAACGTGGGCCACGGCGGCGTGGTGTCGGGCGGCTTCGGCGCGATCAAGGCCGCGCTGGCGCTGTACCACAAGACGCTCCCGGCGACGATCAACCTGACGGAGGTCAACCAGGACCTCGACTTCCCCAGCACCCCCTTCGTGCCGCAGATCGAGGGCGCGGCCTGGGAGCCGGAGGCCGGCATCCGCCGCGCGGGCATCACCTCGATCGGCGGCGGCGGCTACAACGCCCACCTGCTGCTGGAGGAGGCGCCGGCGCCCGCCGAGCGCGCCCCCGAGGACGAGGGCCGGCCGCGGCTGGCCACCCTGTCCGCCCTGGACGACGACGCGCTGGGCCGCCAGCGCACCCGCCTCAAGGAGTGGCTGGAGGCGAACCCCGGCCTGCGCCTGGACGACGTCTGCTTCACCCTCAACCTCGGCCGCAAGGTGATGGCCCGCCGGTGGGCGGCCGTGGTCCGCAGCCGCGAGGAGCTGATCGCGGCGCTGTCCGACGACGCCGCCCGCGGCGCGGCCACCACGACCGCCGCCGCCCCGCGGACCGACCCGGGCGCCTTCTCGCGCAACGACAGCGGGATCGTGCCGGCGGGCCGGGACCACGAGGCGCTGTCCGACCTGGCCGCCGCCTGGGTGACCGGCCAGCAGGTGGACTTCGACGCCCTGCACCTCGGGGAGGCCGGCCGCCGCGTGCCGCTGCCCACCTACCCGTTCCAGCCCCGCCGGTTCTGGCGTACGGACTGGTGAGCATGAGCACACCGGCACTGGACGCCTTGGACCTGGGAGACCCGGCCACCTTCGCGGACCACGACCTCGTCGGGTTCTGGCGCACCCTGCGGGACACCGCACCGATGCACTGGAACCCGCCGGTCGGCGGCCGTCGGGGGTTCTGGGTGCTCTCCCGCTACGACGACATCATGGCCACCTACCGGGACAACGTGAACTTCACGTCCCAGCGCGGCAACGTGCTCGTCACCCTCCTGGAGGGCGGCGACGCCGGGGCCGGCCGGATGCTGGCCGTCACCGACGGACCCCGGCACCTGGAGCTGCGCAAGATCCTCCAGCGGGTGCTCTCGCCGAGGGTGCTCGACGAGGTCGCGCAGACCGTCCGGGTCAACACCCGGCAGTGGATCCGCGAGGCGGTCGAGTCCGGCGGCTGCGACTTCGCGGAGCAGATCGCCAGCCGGATCCCGATGACCACGATCTCGAACCTGCTCGGCGTGCCCGAGCAGGACCGGGACTACCTGCTCTCCCTGACCAAGACCGCGCTCTCGGCGGACGACGAGGACGTCGACGAGGTCGACTCCGAGATGGCCCGCAACGAGATCCTGATGTACTTCATGGACATCGTCGAGGAGCGGCGCGAGTCACCGGGCGAGGACGTCATCAGCATGCTGATCGGCAGCGCCATCGACGGGGTGCCGCTGACCGACGAGGACGTCGTGCTGAACTGCTACAGCCTGATCATCGGGGGCGACGAGACCAGCCGGCTGACGATGATCGACTGCGTCCGCACCCTCGCGGCCCAGCCCGAGCAGTGGCGGCGGCTCAAGCAGGGCGAGGTCGCCGTCGAGACCGCCGTGGACGAGGTGCTGCGCTGGGCCTCGCCCACCATGCACTTCGGGCGCAGCGTCGAGCGGGAGACCGAGTTGCACGGCGTGCGGCTGCGGCAGGGCGACATCGTCACCCTGTGGCACGCCTCCGGCAACCGCGACGAGCGGGTCTTCGCGCGGCCCGAGGAGTTCGACCTCGGCCGCACCCCCAACAAGCACCTGGCCTTCGGCTACGGCCCGCACTTCTGCGTCGGCTCGTACCTGGCCAAGGTGGAGATCGCCGAACTGCTCAAGGCCCTGCGGGACTTCACCCTCGGCTTCGAGCAGACCGACGAGGCGCTGCCCATCCGGTCCAACTTCCTGACCGGGTTCTCCACCATGCCGGTGCGCTTCGATCCCGATCACTCCGGACTGAAAGAGGTCGACCGATGAGCGGCAACCCCTTCGACGGCGGGGAGGGCGACTGGCTGGTCGTCGTGAACGCCGACGAGCAGTACGCGCTGTGGCGGCCGCACCTGGCCGTCCCGGACGGCTGGCGGATCGTCCACTCCTGCCCGGACCGTGAGGGCGCCCTCGACTACGTCGAGCAGCACTTCACCACCGCGGTGGGAACGCCGGCGGCCTGACCGCGACCCGACGGCGACCACCACCCGAACCAGCGACCGCAGGAGTGCGGATGAACATCTACATGTCAGGACAAGGGGCGTTCGCGGTTCAGGTCGCGGAAGCCCTCCTGGACAACGGTCACAAGATCGTCGGCGCGGCCGCGCCCCGGCTGCGCAAGGGCAAGTCCGACGAGAGCGACGCGATGGCCTGGGACCGCCTGCGCGCCTGGGCGTTCCCCCGGGACATCCCCTGGACGGACTCGGCCGAACTGCGCGCGATGCACATCCCGGACGGGGTGGACATCATCGTCGCCGCGCACTCGCACGCCTTCCTCGGCCGCAACACGCGCGCCAGGGCCACCGTCGCCACCATCGGGTACCACCCCAGCCTGCTGCCGCTGCACCGCGGCCGGGACGCGATCCGATGGACCATCCGCGACGGCGACAAGGTGACGGGCGGGAGCGTCTACCACCTCACCGAGCGCACCGACGGCGGCCCGCTCGCCGCCCAGGAGCACCTGTTCGTGCCCCCGGGCTCGACCGCGCAGAGCCTGTGGCGCGACCACCTGGCTCCGCTGGGCGTGCGACTGCTGCTGAAGGTGGTCGCCGACCTCGCCGCGGACCGGCGGATCGAGGTCCCCCAGGACGAGAAACTGGCGACCTGGGAACCCGCGATGGACACCCAGCCGCTGTTCAAGCCGGAACTGATCGCCCTGCCCGGCAACACCCGGGTCGACAGCGACAAGTGGGCGCTGCACGAGGGGTGACAACCGCGTACCGGCCCGACGACCGGACGGAATCGATCCGGCCGACTCAGCAGGTGCCCCCGGGTGTTCGGCACTCCGGGGGCACCTGCCGCGGCGTCTTCCACGGCTGCCGCCGTCCCGCGCGCGAAACCCCTCCCGCCCGGGACGGGGGCCCGGGAATCGGCACGGCCCGACACCGGCGCCGTACCCGA
Source organism: Kitasatospora sp. NPDC054795 (assembly GCF_053611565.1). Lineage (NCBI taxonomy): Bacteria > Bacillati > Actinomycetota > Actinomycetes > Kitasatosporales > Streptomycetaceae > Kitasatospora > Kitasatospora sp. NPDC054795. The sequence goes on along the minus strand of NZ_JBSHAP010000033.1, from coordinate 18,613 downwards.
AGCTACGATGGTTCCCCGGCGGCCGGCCCCGTGCACCAGCGCCGCCCGAACCGGCAGTGGTGGCACAGGAGGCCAGGTGGCGCAGGAGGCGGAGATGGCGGGAGCCGGAGCGAGTTCGCTCGCCGAGAAGATCGAGACCCTGTTCCGCACGGTCCGGCGCCCCAACCGGGAGCAGTACAGCAACGAGGACGTGGCGCGCGCCTGCCGCGAGGCCACCGGCGAGACCTTCTCGGCCACCTACCTGTGGCAGCTGCGCACCGGCAGGCGCGACAACCCGACCAAACGTCACCTGGAAGCCCTGGCACGGTTCTTCCAGGTCTCGCCCGCCTACTTCTTCGACGACCGCTCCGAGGAGATCCTCGCCGAACTCGCCGTCCTGGAGGCGCTGCGGGACGCCGGCGTCCGGAACATGGCGCTGCGGGCGGTGGAACTCTCGCCCGAAGCCCTGGACACGGTCTCCGATGTGATCGAGACTATCGCTCGCCGGGAGGCTGCCAGGGGCAAACCCTCCCGGTGAGCACGACGCGGTGCCACCGGGAGGCACCCCGCGACGGCTGACCGGCCACGCCGGCCCCGGCGGACAGGTGAGGCGCGCATTGCGGTGGATCCGACGGCACGGCGGACTGATGCGGCGCTGCCGCGCGATCAGCGACTCGCTCGAACTTCCCGACCCGTTCGACGCCGCCGAGCTCGTCGCCCGCCTCGCCCGCGACCGCGGCCGGCCCATCGACCTGATCGCCGTACCCGCACGCCCCGGGGCTCCGTGCGGACTGCTCGTGACGACCGGTCAGGCCGACTACATCGTCTACGCCGAGGACACCAGCGAGGTGCACCGCCAGCACATCCTGGTGCACGAGTACGCCCACCTCCTGCTGGGCCACACCGACGGCACCCCGGCCGACCCGGGACTCACCCGCGGCCTGCTGCCGCACCTCTCCCCGGCCCTGATCGGGAAGGTCCTGGGACGCACCGTCTACCTCGAACCGCAGGAGCGGGAGGCCGAGTTGCTCGCCTCGCTGATTCTCAAACGCGCCCTGCTGCCCGGCGGCCGGACGTCCGGCGCGGAGCCCCGCGACGCCGAGTGGGCGCACCGGCTCGCCCCCCTGCTGGGCACCCGCCGCCCGACCAGCCCGCATGACTGACCCCGTCCTCGCCCTCGCCGCGGCCTTCCTGCTCGGCCTGGGCACCTACCGCTTCCTCGCGGGCCGGCGCCGCGGCCGCTCGCCGGCCCTGCTCTTCACCTGCTGCTTCGCCTGGTGCTTCGGGGCCTTCCTGGCGCTGACGGCCGCCCGGGCCAGGGTGGACATCGACCACGGAACCGGCCTGGCGGGCCTGTCCGGCATGCTCGCCGACCACCTCAGGACGGGCTCCGCCGGATTCCTCGCACTGACCGCCGTCGCACTGCGCCGCCCCGAGGCCGACGCCCGCGCGCTGCGCCGCCGCTGCGTCGGCACCGCCCTCGCGGTCCTCGCCGCGACCGTCCTGTTCCTGCTCGCCCGGCCCAGGGAGGACGGCGGCCAACTGGTGGCCACCGGCGCCCTCGGCCCCGTGGCGCTGGCCGGCTACGACCTGGTCATCACCGGCTACGCGACCGGCTGCCTGGTCACCCTGCTGCGCCAGACGACGCACTGGACCCGCCGGGCCGACGACACGGCCCTGCGCACGGCCCTCGGCCTGGTCACCCTCACCACCGCCGTCGGCCTGATCTGGGCCGCCTGGGGCCTCGACGACGTCCTCGGCGCCCTGCGCACGGGCCGCCAGCTGACCACCGAGGACACCGTCTCGCTGGCACTCGGACGCGTGTGCGCGATCCTGCTGCTGGCCGGCGCCACCACGCTGCTGTGGGCGCGCGCCGGGCGTGCCGTCAGGCGGTGGCGGGCCGCGTACCGCGGCTACCGGGCGCTCGGGCCGCTGTGGCGGGCCCTGCACGCGGCCTTCCCGCAGATCGCCCTCACCACGGGCCGGGTCACCACGGGCCGAATCACCGGCGGCCGGATCACCGCGGGCCGGATGCCTCCCGCCGACGCCGAACTCGCCCTCTACCGCCGGGTCATCGAGATCCGCGACGGGCTGCTGATCCTGCGCCGCTACCGCACGGCCGAGGACTCCCCCTCCCCCGACGGCAGCCCCGGCAAGGCCCCTTCCACCGACGCCTCCTCCGCCGATGCCGACGCCGAAACCCACGCCGAAACCGACACCGACGCCGCCGCGCGGGCCGAGGCCGTCCGGATCGCCGCCGCCCTGCGCCGCGCCCGCACCCGGGCTCCCGCCGGCCCCCTCCGCAGCGGCCCGCCACCGGCCGAACCGCACCTGCCGCACACCGGCGGCATGGAGGCCGAGACCCGCTGGCTGGGACAGATCGCCCAGGCGCTGCGGAACCTGCCGCCGCTGCCGGCCGGGCCGGCGGCGGACCGGAGCCCGGACGCGGCGCCCTCCGCGCCCGAATCGGCTTTTCCCGGATCCCGATTCGGCATTTCCGATTCACCGACCTGACGACAACTTGACCACAACAAGGCCGAGTTATTCCGCCGAAGAAATCTGACGAACAGCCAGGCGGAAAGAGCGGAAATGTCCCGAGGGCCGCTCCCCCCTCGGCCGCTCCGCGCCCGGGAACCGCCCACCCTCGCACCGGCGTCCCGTTTTCCGGGGCACGTCGGTGAGCGTCCGCGGCCCCCGCAGTCGCCCGGACCGCGCCGCCTCCACCCGCGACACCCCGGGTGACCAGCATCGACAACCAGAAGATGGGATGCCCGCCACTCGTCGCGGCGCCGCATCGAAGCTGTCGGTCACCGTTCGCCGCCACCACCCGGGGGCGAGAACGCTCCGCGACAGCCCGCCGGGCATGTGACTTCCGCCACGGCACATCAAGTGGTTTGTCCGGTTTTACCTGAGCTGCTCCCCTTCTGACGACACGTCGACAAGGGCATGCGCACGCGCGGTTTTCTCATGAACCTTTGACACCTGATTAAGCGTCCATAAAGATCCGCTCAAACTTCGCCCACATATCGGAAGTCGGAGCTTACGCACAGTGAGAACAGCAGCAAGACGGTCGGGCAGTCTGCTCGCCGCGGCACTCGCCGCGGTCGCCCTGACCGCGACCGCGGTGGTGCCGGCCGCCGCCGCGACCGGCGGAACGCCACCGCCCGGCCTGACGGGCTCCCAGGACACCGCCGAGAGCCTGGCCGTCAAGGAGGCCGCCCGCAGCGGCAAGCCGGTCGAGGTGCTCGCCAAGCGCAGCGAGACCAGTGACACCGTCGCCCAGCCCGACGGCAAGCTGAAGACCACCACCTACGTCCAGCCCAAGCGGGTGCGCAAGAACGGCGCCTGGGTGGACCTCGACCCGACGCTGCAGGCGCTGCCCGGCGGCGCCGTCGCCCCCAAGGGGTCCACCGCCGACCTGCGGTTCTCCGGCGGCGGCAGCGAACCGCTGGTCACGATGGCCCGGGCCGGCAAGGAGCTGAAGCTCAGCTGGCCGAAGCCGCTGCCCAAGCCGAAGGTCAACGGCGCGACCGCCGAGTACGCGTCGATCCTGCCGGACGTGGACCTGCGGCTGTCCGCCACCAGGACCGGGTTCACCCAGGTCATCGTGGTGCACACCGCCGAGGCCGCCAAGAACCCCGAGCTGGACCAGCTCCGGCTCGGCCTGCAGGGAACCGGCCTGACGGTCGGCCAGGAGGCGGACGGCACCCTCAAGGCGAAGGACCCGTCCGGCGGCGGCACCGTCTTCGAGGCGCCCGTCCCGGTGATGTGGGACTCCTCCAAGCCGGCCGCCGTCACGCCGGACGCCCCGGCGACCGCCACGCCGAACGCCCCGGCCGCCGCCCCGAAGACGCTCAAGGCCGCGCCGCAGGCCGCCCCGCAGGCCGAGGCCCCCGCCGCGGCTCCCGCCCCGGGCGCCCCCGCGGCCGGTCCGGGCGACCTCGCCGCCGCCGGCTACGGCGACCTGCCCGGCGAGGGCGCCAAGATGACCCGGCTCAAGGTCGACCTGCCCAAGGACGGCCTGGTCCTGTCCCCCGACCAGGGCATGCTGGACGCCGCGGACACCGTCTACCCGGTGATGATCGACCCGGCGTGGAACACCCCGCACGCCGGTGACTGGGCGGGCGTCTCGCGCAGCTACCCGAACCAGGCGTACTGGCACTTCACGTACAACAGCAGCTACGTCCACGACTGGGGCGTCGGCTACTGCGGCGACACCTCGCGGTGCGCGCCGACCGACGTGAAGCGGGCCTTCTTCCAGGTCTCGAACCCCTTCGTGGGCAAGCAGATCCTCAGCGCCACCTTCGGCACCTACGAGAGCTGGTCGTACTCCTGCGACGCCCGGCCCGTCGAGCTGTGGAACACCGGCTACATCTCCCCCGGCCTGAACTGGAACGGCCAGAACGCCTCCGGGTTCTGGAGCCGCTACCTGCAGACCATCAACACCGCGAAGGGCTGGAGCGGCAGCTGCCCCGGCGGCTGGCTGGAGTACGGCCAGGACGGCGCGGTGCGCAACCTGGTCCAGGACGCCGCCAACTGGGGCTGGCCGACCATCAGTTTCGGTCTGAAGGCCCAGAACGAGGGCGACACCCTCGCCTGGAAGCGCTTCACCGACGACGCCTACCTGTCGGTGTACTACAACCTGCGGCCCAACCAGATCCCGATGTCCGACATGACGATGTCGCCGGGCTCGGTCTGCCAGTACCCGGGCATCAAGATCAACAAGATGCCGCAGGTCACCACCCGGGCGAGCGACCCGGACGGCGAGGCCATCGGCGTGCAGTTCGCCGTCGGCTGGGACGACGGCAGCGGCCTGCGCCGCCGCTGGTGGTCCACCGGCTCGGAGGACGCCGCACCCGGGTGGGACACCTTCAAGGCCTCCGGCTCGATGTTCTCCTGGCCGCTGCCCGCCGGCCTGCCGCAGAACCTCCAGCTCGACTGGGAGGCCCGCGCCTGGGACGGCGCGCAGTGGGGGCCGTGGTCCTCCGACGGTGACCCGACCGGCTGCTACTTCATCGTCGACACCTCCGCACCGGACGGCCCGGCGGTCACCTCGGACGCCTACCCGGGCTCCAAGGACGCCACCGCCGCGCTCCCGTGGACCGACGGCGTCGGCAAGAACGGCTACTTCACCCTGAAGTCGGCCGCCACCGACGTGGTCAAGTATCAGTGGGGCCTGGACACCTCGCCGTCCGCGGCGAACGAGATCGCCACCGGCGGCGGCGCCGGACAGACCGTCCGCGTCCAGCCGCAGACCGCCGGCGTGCACTTCCTCTCCGCCCGGGCCGTCGACGGCGCGGGCAACGCCTCGCAGCCCGAGACGTACTACTTCAACGTGCTCTCCGGCCAGACCCAGCGCACCGGCTGGTCGATGGACGACACCGCCGGCGGCACCTCCGTCGCCGGCACCGGCGGCAGCTTCGAGGCCACCCTCGGCTCCGGCACCACCCCCGGGGCACCCGGCCACCTCGCCGAGGGCCTCGCCTTCGACGGCACCGCCAACGGCTACGCCGAAACCCAGGGCACGGTGCTGAACACCACCCGCGGCTTCGCCGTCTCCGCCTGGGTCAACCTCACCGAGAACACCCGCAACCGGGTCGCCGTCAGTGAGAACGGCAACTCCGCGGCCCGCTTCGCCCTCGGCACCTTCGGCGGCAAGTGGACCATGTGGACGTCCAGCCGGGACAACCCCACCGACTACGCCCTCGAACCGGCGAGTTCGAACGCCCCCGTGGTGCTCGGCCAGTGGACCCACCTGGTCGGCGTCTACGACCCGGTGGCGAAGACCAGCACCCTGTACGTCAACGGCGTGCCCGGCACCCCGGTGAACGTGGTCGCCAACTGGGACGTCCACGGCGCGCTGGAGCTCGGCCGCTCCAAGTACTTCGGCAACTGGACCGACCCGTGGAAGGGCTCGATCGACGAGGTCCGGCTCTGGGACCGCTCCCTGAGCAAGGCCGAGGCCGCCGACGTCGCCGCCGACAAGCAGCTCGCCACCGGCCTGCCCGCCACGTCGGTCTGGCACCTGGACGGCGCCTCCGCCAAGCCGGTCGGCACCGCCGAGACCGACAGCCTGACCGCCTACAACGGCGTCGCACTCGGCCGCCCCGGCATCGCCGACAAGGCGATCCACCTGGACGGCGTCGACGACTACCTGCGCGGCACCCGCCCGCAGGTCGACGGCAGCCGGGACTTCTCGGTCTCCGCGTGGGTCAAGCTGCCCGCGCCGACCCCCGGTGACACCACCGCGAAGATCGCCGTCACCCAGATCGGCCAGCACAACAGCGAGTTCTCGCTGTACTACTCCACCTATTGGAAGCGCTGGATCTTCGGCCGCTACAAGGAGGACACCTCCGCCGACACCCTGGTCCGCACCTGGCAGCCCGACTGCGCCCCGGGCACCCAGATCAACGGCGCGCCCTGCTTCGCCGGCACCACCGGCGAGTGGACCCACCTGCTGGGCGTCTCCGACACCGCCGCCAAGAAGCTGCGCTTCTACATCAACGGCTTCCTGGTCGGCGAGTCCGACTACACCCAGAACGCGCCGTGGGCCAACCCCGGCCCGCTGCAGATCGGTGCCGTCAACCGCGAGGGCGCCAACGGCGAGTTCTTCGGCGGCGACATCGACGACGTGCGTCTCTACGACCGCGTCGTCACCGGCCCCGAGGCCAGCACGATGGTCCAGCAGCGCCCGCAGCTGGCCGGCCGCTGGAAGCTCTCCTCGGCCACCGGCACCCCGGCCGTCACCCCGGACGAGGGCCCGGCCAAGGCCGGCGCCCAGCTCGGCGGCGGCGCCTCGATCAAGGCCGACGGCGGCGTGCTGCCCGCCCCCGGCACCCTGCTGCTGGACGGCTCCACCGGCTACGCGGCCACCGGCTCCGTCCCGCTGCACACCGGCCAGAGCTTCACCCTGGCCGGCTGGGCGAACACCGCGGGCGTCCCGACCCGGGACATGACGGTGCTGTCCGTCGCCGGCGCCAACAACAGCGCGGTCACCCTGCGCTGGCACACCCTGGGCAAGGACGCCAACGGCCAGCCCACCGGCCAGTGGCAGGCCGAGGTGCGCGACTCCGACGCCACCGGCGCGGTCCGCACCCTGACCGCCCACACCCCGGCCACCTCCGTCCTGGAGAACTGGACGCACCTGGCGGTCAGTTACGACGCCTTCGCGGACCGGCTCGCCCTGTACGTCGGCGGCCAGATCGAGAACCAGGGCTGCCCGGACGGTTCGACCGGTTGCACCCCGCACATCTCCTGGACCGGCGCCCCGCAGCCCTACGAGGCGACGGGCGGCGTGCAGTTCGGCCGCAACAAGGCGGCCGGCGCCTGGGGCGAGTACTTCTCCGGTGAGCTGGACGACGTCTGGCTGTACCAGGGCGTACTGAGCCCCGCGCAGATCACCAAGCTCGCCGACTACAACGTCGAGCTGAACACCTCCACCGGGGTCTGATTCCCCCCTCCGTTTCGCGGGCCGGGCGGCTTCCTGCCGCCCGGCCCGTGGTCCGTCACACCCGTTTTCTCCCAGAGGAGTTGTCCCACCCATGAGCAGGAAGAGGTCGGTGCCGCGGCCGACCCGCACCAGGATGTCCGCGATCATCGCGGGCACCCTGGTCGGGTCGCTGCTGCCGGCACTGCCGCTGGCCGCCGTCGCGGCGGCCGCGGAACCGTACACCAAGCCGTCCGCGGTCTCACCCGAGAAGCCCGTCAAGGGCTCCGACGCCAAGGCCAAGGGCCGCAAGGCCGACACCACCGTCAGCAGGACGGACGGCAAACAGGGCGCCCTGCCCGGCGCGGGCAGCGCCACCGTCGACGTCCCCGGAGAGAAGGGCAAGGCCGTCAAGGCCGGCAAGCTGCCGGTCGCGCTCTCGTCCTCGGGCGCGGCGGGCAAGGCCAAGGTCGAGCTGCTCGGCCAGGACGCCGCCGCCAGGGCCGGCATCAACGGCGTCCTGCTGACCGTCACGGGCGCCGACGAGAACAGCGGCCTGGCCGTCGACTACTCGTCCTTCGCCCAGGCCGCCGGCTCCGGCTTCGGCTCGCGCCTGAAGCTGGTCCGCCTGCCCGAGTGCGCGCTCACCACGCCCGACCTGCCCGAATGCCGGGTGCAGACCCCGCTGCCGGGCGGCAACGACGTGGCGAAGCAGACCGTCGCCGCCGACGCCCTGACCACGGCCCCGGCCGGGTCGATGCGCCTGCAGTCCGCGCCGGGGGCGATGGTGCTCGCGGCCACCACCGGCAGCGCCGGACCGAGCGGCGACTACCGGGCGACGCCGCTGTCGAGCGCGTCGAGCTGGTCGACGGCGCTGAACAGCGGCGCGTTCACCTGGTCCTACGACATGCCGCTCACGGCGATGCCGGGCGGGCTGACCCCGAAGGTCGGTCTGTCCTACAACTCCGGTGCGATCGACGGCCGGACGGCCAACAGCAACAACCAGGCCTCCTGGGCCGGTGACGGCTTCGACCTGTCGCCGGGCTTCGTCGAGCGCAGCTACAAGGCCTGCGCCGACGACGGCGCGCCCAAGACCGGGAAGTCCAGCCCCGGTGACCTGTGCTGGGGGACGGACAACGCCACCATCAGCTTCGCGGGGCACTCGGGTGAGCTGATCCCGGTCTCCGGCGACGAGTGGCGGATCAAGAACGACGACGCCACCAAGGTCGTGCGCGTCCGCGACACCGGCCGCGGCAACGGCGACAACGACGGCGAGTACTTCCGCGCCACCACCACCGACGGCACCAGCTACTACTTCGGCTACAACCGCCTGCCGAACTGGTCGGCCGGCAAGCCGGAGACCAAGTCCGTCTACACCGTGCCGGTCTACGGCAACAACGCGGGCGAGCCCTGCAACGGCGCCGACTTCGGGTCCTCGTGGTGCCAGCAGGGCTGGCGGTGGAACCTGGACCTGGTGGTCGACGCCCACGGCAACGACATCACCTACTGGTACACCCCCGAGACCAACAACTACGGCCGCAACCTCAAGGCCACCGACCGCACCTCGTACGTGCGCGGCGGGCGCCTGGACCACATCGAGTACGGCCAGCAGCAGGGCGACCTGTACTCGGCCACCGTCAAGCCGATGGGCCGGGTCGACTTCGGCACCGCCGAACGCTGCCTGGAGACCGGCGCGGGCGTGTGCGACCCGGCGAAGATCGACGCCAACCGGCAGTACTGGTACGACACCCCGTGGGACCAGAACTGCAAGGACGGCACCGACTGCACCACGCAGTACTCGCCGACCTTCTTCACCCGCACCCGCCTCACCCAGATCGCGGCCAAGACCCTTCAGGCCGACGGCAGCTACGCCACCGTCGACACCTGGGACCTGACCCACAAGTGGGGCACCGCCGACTTCGACTACCAGCTGCTGCTGGACTCGATCAAGCACACCGGGTCCTCCGCCGCCCCGTCCGTCGCCCTGCCGAAGACCACCCTCGCCTACAAGCAGATGGCCAACCGGCTCGACAAGGTCGGCGACGGCCGGATGCCGTTCATCAAGCAGCGGCTCGGCACCGTCACCGACGAGCAGGGCGGCCAGCTCGACGTCAACTACTCGGCCGCGGCCTGCGACTGGAACAACCTGCCCACCCCTCAGTCCAACACCACCCGCTGCTTCCCGCAGATGTACCAGGCCTCCGACGAGACCCCGGTCACCACGGAGTGGTTCAACAAGTACGTCGTCGACGCGGTCATCGCCACCGACCGCACCGGCGGCGCACCCGACATGGTCACCCACTACACCTACCTCGGCGACGCCGCCTGGCACTTCGACGACGAGGACGGCCTGACCAAGGACAAGCTCAAGACCTGGTCCCAGTGGCGCGGCTACGCCCGCACCCGGGTCGAGACCGGTGGCGTCACCGGCATGACCACCCAGGCCGACCACTGGTTCCTGCGCGGCATGGACCAGGACCGAAACAACCCTGGTGACAAGAACGGCAAGCGCAGCGTCACCGTCGACGACGGGCAGGGCACCGTCCTGACCGACGACGACGCCTGGGCCGGCTACGAGTACCGCACCGAGCAGTACGACAGGCCCGGCGGCGTGATCCTCGGCAAGAACGTCAACACGCCGTGGAAGCAGGAGACCGCCAAGCGCGTCCGCGACTGGGGCACCACCACCGCCAACATCACCGGCACCGCGGTCACCCGCACCTTCACCTCGCTCGACAAGGGCACGGGCAGCAGCTGGCGCGAGACCCGTACCAACAACACCCGCGACGGCTACGGCCGGGTCACCTCGGCCGAGAACCAGGGTGACGTCGCGGTCCCCGACGACGACACCTGCACCCGCACCACGTACGCCGACAACGCCGGCAGCTGGATCCTCAGGAGCGCCACCCGTGTCGAGGTGGTCGCCGCGAACTGCGCCACCGACGTCAACCGGGACACCCGGGCCGACGGCACCTCGGCGGTGCTCTCGGACATCCGCTACCGGTTCGACGGCCAGGGCTTCGGCACCGCCCCCGCCAAGGGCGACATCACCCTCATCCAGACGCTCAAGTCCCGCACCGGCAACAGCGCCACCTACCTGGACCACGCCGTCGCCTACGACGGCTACGGCCGTCCGCTGAGCAGCACCGAGCTGGCCTCCAGCACGGTCTACGACCTCAGCGGCGCCACCAACCCGGTCACCACGGCCTCGCCGAACGCCCGGACCAGCACCACCGCCTACACCCCGGCCACCGGCCGGCCCACCAGGACGGTGGAGACCACCCCGCCCGCCAAGGCCGGCGACGCCACCACCACGCAGACCACCACCACGGACCACGACCTGCTGCGCGGCCTGGCCGTCGACACGATCGACGCCAACAACCGCCGCACCGACACGCTCTACGACGCCCTCGGCCGCACCCTGAAGGTCTGGCTGCCCGACCGCTCCAAGGCCACCGGGCAGACCCCCGACCAGGAGTACGCCTACACGGTCGCCGACAACCAGATCGTCTCCGTCGCCAGCCGGACCCTCAACGAGGACGGCTCCCAGCAGACCGCCTACACCCTGTACGACGGCCTCGGCCGCTTCCGGCAGGGCCAGGCCCCGGGCGACAACGGCGGTCGCGTCATCGCCGACACCTTCTACGACGAGCGCGGTCAGACCGCGCTCGCCTACTCCCCGTACTACGCCACCGGCGCGCCCTCCGGCACGCTGCGCACCATCGACGACACCACCGGCCTGGAGACCCAGGCGGCAACGGAGTACGACGGCCTCGGGCGGGTCGTCAGGACCACCGCGCTCTCGGGCAACGGTGTCGGCACCCCGCTGGCCACCACGCTCACCGAGTACGGCGGCGACCGGGTCACCGTCACCCCGCCCACCGGCGGCACCCCCACCACGACCGTCTTCGACGCGGTCGGCCGGGCTGTGGAGCTGCGCCAGTACAAGTCCGCCACGCCCACCGGCGCCTACGACTCCACCACCTACGGCTACGACGCGGCCGGCAACCTCTCCAGGCTCACCGGCCCGGCGGGCAGTGTCTGGACCTGGCAGTACGACCAGCTCGGCCGGCGTACCAAGGCGGTCGACCCGGACTCCGGGACCACCACCAGCACGTACAACGACCGCGGCGACCTGACCGGCGCCACCGACGGCGGCGGCAAGACCGTCGCCACCGCCTACGACAACCTCTCCCGGCCGATCGAGACGCGCGACGGCTCGGCGACCGGCCCGCTGCTGACCTCCCGGGCGTGGGACCCGGCCGGCAACAAGGGCCAACTGTCGTCCAGCACCCGCTACAGCACGGTCGGCGGCACCACCTACCAGTACAAGACCACCTACTCGCTGTTCGACGCCCTCGCCCGGCCCACCCGCACCACGGTCGCCATTCCGTCCGTCCCCGGCCAGGAAGCGCTGGCAGGCAGCTACCTCAGCGGCACCATCTACCGCCTCGACGGGCAGGCCAGGTCGATCGCGTACCCGGCCGTCGGGAACCTGGCGGCCGAGTCGGTGGCGTTCACCTACGACGCGCTGCACCGGCCCACGGCCGCCGAGGGCCTGACGAAGTACCTCACCAACCAGACCTACAGCCTCACCGGCAAGCCGCTGCAGTCCACGCTCAGCAACGGCACCGCCGGCAAGGACGTGTACATCACCAACGGCTACGAGTGGGGCACCCAGCGCCTCGCGTCCAGCCGCACCGACCAGTACGGCGTCACCGGCGCGACCCGCGCCGCCGCCTACACCTACGACCAGGCCGGCAACGTCACCTCGGTCACCGACACCTCGCGCTCCGGCACCGACCGGCAGTGCTTCCGCTACGACTCCCTGGCCCGCCTCACCGAGGCCTACACCCCCGGCACCGGCAGCTGCACGGCCCCCGGCGGCACCCAGCTCGGCGGCCCCGCCCCGTACTGGACCAGCTGGACCTACAACACCAACGGCACCCGTGCCACCGAGACCCGGCACGACACCACCGGCAACACCGGCCAGGACGCCACCACCACCTACACCTACCCCGCCGCCACCGCGGCCCGACCGCACAGTCTGAGCTCCACCTCCACGGTCACCGGCACGGTCGGCGCTCCGGTCGTGGAGAGCTACGACTACGACACCGCGGGCAACACCACCGGTCGGCACCTCAAGTCGCCGTCCGGCAACCAGGCCGGCGACCAGGCCCTGACCTGGGACTCCGAGGGTCGGGTCGGCCGACTCGCCGCGACCGTCAGGACCACCAGCGGCAGTACCACCGCGACGACCAACCAGACCACCGACTACCTCTACGACGCTGTCGGCAACCGTCTGCTGGGCCACACCCTCGACACCGCCGACCCGGCGGCCGAGAGCTGGACCCTCTACCTCGACCGCGTCGAGCTGAAGCTGGTCAAGGGCGCCGCCAAGGCCACCGCCACCCGCTACTACCCGCTCGGCTCGGCCACCGCGGTCCGTACCGACGACAACCGCCTGACCTTCCAGGTCAACGACCACCACGGCACGGCCGAGATCGGCGTCGACGCCACCACCGGCGCCGTGGACCAGCGCCGCTCGCTGCCCTTCGGCGGCAGCCGCGGCACCACCCCCGCCACCTGGGCCGGCACCCGGGGCTTCCTCGGCGGCACGGCCGAGCCCACCGGCCTCACCCACCTCGGGGCCCGCGACTACGACCCGGCCACCGGCCGGTTCATCAGCGTGGACCCGGTCCTGGCCGGCACCGACCCGCAGTCGCTGGCGGGCTACACGTACAGCAACAACAACCCGCTCACCCTCAGCGACCCGTCCGGGCTGCGGCCCGACGGCACCTGCGGCGGTACGGCCCAGTGCCGCACCCCCGAGGGCCAGCTGGTCCAGGACTACTGGATGCCGGTCAACGGCGGCGACTGGGTCGTCGAGACCGTCAAGAGCGTGAAGTCGGTCCTTCCCGGCGGCGTGCAGATCACCACCGGCAAGACCGACTTCAACAAGCTGATCCAGCAGACCAACAAGAACCTGAAGATCCTCCAGAAGCAGCGTCACCGCTTCGGAGAGGACCCGGACTCCGACGCCCACGACTACGTGGCGGCAGCGCTGAACGCCTGCCACATGATCAAGGAATGCCAGAAGTCCCCGATCTACAACGAGCTCTGGGACCAGCTCAAGAACTGGCAGTTCGAGAACATCGCCATGTTCGGCCCGGGCGAGATAGGCGTCGGCGCCGGTGCCCTCGGCAAGGGCCTGGCCAAGTTCAACAAGTCGGCCAAGCCCAAGCCGGCCGCGGCCGCGGCCGAGAAGCCCGCACCCGGCAACCAGATCGCCATGTCCTGCGACAGCTTCCCGGCGGGCGTCGCGGTTCGGATGGCGGACGGGACGACCAAGCCCATCGAGCAGTTGAAGGTCGGGGACCTCGTCCTCGCCACCGACCCGGAGACCGGGAAGACGGCCGCTCGCGAGGTCGACGCCACCATGGTGACCCCGGACGACGCCGACTTCACCACGCTCCTCCTCGCCGACGGCCGGGGCGAGATCACCGCGACCGACCACCACCCGTTCTGGAGCGTCAACCGGGACGCCTGGGTCAACGCCGGGGACCTGACCGCGGACGACACCGTCCGCAGCTCCGACGGCACGGTCGTCGCCCTGGCCGGGATCCGACACTTCCACCTGGTCCAGCCCGCCCACAACCTGACGGTGCGGGACCTGCACACGTACTACGTGCTGGCAGGGAACACGCCGGTACTGGTCCACAATTCCGGACCGAACTGTGTCACCACCAACTCCTCCCAGGTGGCGGCCACCCCTCGTGGACGTGCTCCGGAGTACCACGGCGGAACGATCAACCAGGACCAGGCCATGGACCTTGCCGAACGTTGGCTCGGGGCCGGGTACCGGGAAGAGGGAGTCGGCCGGTACGTGTCAAGTGACGGCAGTCGTATAGTTCGGTACGGAAAGCACGAGACCACGTCGAAGAGTCATCACATCCACTTCGAGGCGGTCGAGAACGGCCGCGTGGTCGAGAACACGAGTGTGGAGATCAGGCCATGAGTACACCTGTGCCGGCCGTCCTTGACGGCGCTTCGGTCGAGCTGTACGCGCTGGTGGGAGACGCGCAGCGGCCCACCGGCCGGACCAGGCACTCGGTCGACGGCCTCGACGGCCTCGAAGAGAAAATCTCCCACCTGGCGATCGCACGGTACGACGGAGAGTCCGATTACTACCTGTTCTACTGCTCTGCGGACTGGGAAGTCCTGACGGACACGTGCCATCCCACGCGGCAGGAGGCGATCGAGCAGGCGGACTTCGAATTCGAGAACGTGGAGTTCGCTCCGCGCCCTACGGGTTCTGACCGGGGTTAAGAGGGAGCCCTGCCCCGCCCCACCCCTACCGTTGCACTGAAGAAGCCCCACCGGATCGTTTTCCGGTGGGGCTTCTTCAGGTCTTGGCGGCAGTAGCCGAGGAATCCGCTCGCGCGGGGCACGGCGGGCCTCGATCCTGGAGGGGTCAGATCGGCAGGTTCCAGCCCGGTCCGGCCTCGCTTCCGATCCAGACCCGTTGCCCGGTCGGCGAGACGGTGAGGCCGAAGCCCTCCTGGTGCGGCCCGCCGGCCCGCTGCCAGGCTTCGACGGCGCTCTCCACCTGGTCCCAGAGCCGGAGCGGGCCGCGCTGCACCACGGTCCACCCGCCGCCGGGGACGGGCGCGGTCCGGGCCTGCGATCCGGTGGCCACGTCCCAGAGGATCTGGTGACCAACGGCCCCCATCCGTTCGGCCGAGGGCGCCGCGAGCTGGGCGACCCAGCTGCCGGTCCAGGTGCTGATGACCTCGGGGTCGATCCGGGACGGGCGTTCGTCCCCCGGGAGCAGGGAGATGCTCTGGCGCGGCGGTCGGTCGTGCGGGCGGGCGATCATGAAGCTGGTCCAGCCGGGCATGAACCGGCCCGTTCCCTCGCCGGGAGCCGTCACGACCAGTCGGACGAGTCCGAAACCGAAGCCCCACCCGGACAGGGTCGCCAGGATGACGCCGCCGGGCCTCACCTGGTGCAGCCAGCCGGGCGGCAGGTACCGGACGGCGCAGGTGGCGATCAGCCGGTCGTACTCGCCCTCGCCGCCGTCCGGGTCGCCGATCAGCCCGTCGCCGACGACCAGTCGGGGAGCGAACCCGGCCGCCCCGATCGCGGCGGCGGCACGCTCGGCCACCAGCGGGTCGTACTCGATGCTGGTCAGGTTGGCGTCCCCGAGGCGGTGGGCCCCGAGGGCGGTCGAGTAGCCGGTGCCGGTGCCGATCTCCAGCACCCGGTGCCCGGCCTCGACGCCGAGCTGCTGCCACATGCCCAGCACCAGCGACGGCAGGGTGGACGACGACGACGGCGTCCCGGCCACGGTGCCCCCGGTCACGTCCTCGGGGCGGATCCGCCCGTCGAGTTGGGTGATCAGCGTCTCGTCCGCGTAGACCTGCTTCAGCCACCCGGGGTCGGTCCGGTGCACGGGCCGGTACGCGGTCGGGTTGCTGCCCGGGACCGGCACGAAGAACGACCCGACGAACAGCTCCCGCGGCACGGCGAGCGCGGCGGCCCGCCACGCCGGATCGCCGATCGCGTCATCCCCGGTCAGGCCGTCCACCAGGGCGGCGCGGAGCCGGTCCGAGGCGCTCATGAGTCGGGGCCCTTCTCCAGGAGGTCGGCGATCGCGCGGGCGATCGCCGAGGTGGTGTCGACACCATGCCAGGCCCATGGCCCGCTGACGTGGCATTCAAGCACGGACCACTCACAAGGGGCGGTCACCACGAGGTCGAACGCGCCGTGGACCAGCCGGAAGCCGCCCCCGTCAGGCCCCGGAAATCCACTGGCGCCGACGCCCGCCGAACCCCGACCCTGGTCGGCGTGCCAGAACCCAAGTATCAGATCCGCGCCCTCCACACCCCCTCCACCGTGACCGTCTACCAGGCGTACTCGCCGGAGATCGGGCTGCCCGCTGCCCGGGACGGCCGCTTTCCGGCGGTGTGGAAGAGGGACCGGATGACATGGATCAAACCGTCGTTCCTGTGGATGATGTACCGCTGCGGGTGGGCGGCGAAGGAGGGGCAGGAGACCGTGCTGGCGGTCGAGATCACCCGCGAGGGCTTCGAATGGGCGCTGGAGAACAGCTGCCTGTCCCACTACAAGCACGGACTGCACCCCGACCAGGCCACCTGGAAGCGGGAGTTGAGGCGATCGCCGGCCCGCGTGCAGTGGGATCCCGAACGCGGCCTGCACCTGCAGCCGCTGCCCCATCGGTCGCTTCAGCTCGGCCTCACCGGCGAGGCCACCGAGCGCTATGCGGACGAGTGGATCGTCTCGGTGGAGGACGTCACCGCACTCGCGCACACGATCCACGCCCACGTGCGGGCCGGGGAACTGGAGGAGGCCCGGAAGCTCCTGCCCGCCGAACTCCCGTACCCGTCGGGCGAAACGCTGCTGACCCACCTGGGCGCCTGAGCCCGGCCCATGTCCTTCCCGTGTACCGAGTTCCCGGTCAGCCTCGGCCCGGGAACTCGCCGTCCTGAACAGCGGCAACGAATGCTTCCCAAGCAGCGGCCGGGAAGACGAGGGCCGGGCCGTCGGGGTCCTTGGAGTCACGCACGGGGACGAGGCCGGGGAATCCGGGGGCCACCTCGATGCAGTCGCCGCCGTCCGGGCCACTGTAGCTGCTCTTGCGCCAGCCGGCCGCGTCGAGCTCGTTCCGCATCATCTCTGAACCCTTCCAGCGCCTCGGCGATCAGCGCGAGCGAATCGCCCGCTGTGAGCGCATCGCCACGCAGCCGATCATAGCGCCGCCGATGCCCGGAAACGACGGCCGGATCGTCGCTGGGACTGCCTCTGTCAAGGCTCTCCGAGTACACCAAATGCTGCCCGTCCGGCATCTCCAGAAGAACCATCGAGGTCTTGATGATCGTCGCCCGAGCCGTGAACGGCACCACCTGAATGACGATGTTCCCGCGCTGGGCGATGTGCAACAAGTGTTGCATCTGGCGGGCCATCACCTTCGGTCCACCGACCACCGATCGAATCGTGCTTTCGTCCAGAAGCACCACCAACTGGGGCCCGCCCTCAGCAAGGAACCGCTCCTGCCGCGCGAGCCTCGCCGCGACTCGCTCCTGGATCACTTCTGGGCGTTCATCCGTCCCGCCAGCCTCGAACATCGCTCGTGCGTATTCCCTGCACTGAAGCAGTCCGTGCATGAAGTCGGCCTGGAACACATGGGCCCCAACCGCCTCGGCCTCCGTGTCGGCATGAGTTTGGAACCAATCCGGGTGCTCAACTCCCGCGTTCCAGTCCACCCGGTCCCAGAGCCGCTTCAGCGACCCACCCGTGTCGAGCAACCGGTCCGCCTGCACGACCATGTCCGGCGGCATGCGCCTCTGGCCGGACTCGTACCTGGTGATGTTCGGCCTGGTGCAGTGCAGCAGCTTCGCCAACTGCTCCTGCGTGTAGCCGGCCATCTCCCGGTAGAACCGCAGCTCTTCACCGAAGATCCGCGCCGAACTGGCCGTCACTTCACTCTTGAGTCGCCGGTGTGCCATGCCAGACCCCCAGACGTACCGCGTGTGCGTGGTACCCGATTTCGGCCATCACCGTACCTCTGCGACCCGGATCATTGAGACCGGAACGCAATCATCTGCATGCGCAGCGTGATTGTGCGCGCTCCTGTCGCACGCCCCTCCGCCCCCTCCGAGGTACCCCCATGCTCAAAACACACCGTCGCCCCCGCATGTTCGTCGCGCGCCTCGACTCCCGTACCGAGTCCACGCCCCTGGCCCGGTACTTGCTCCGCGCCTACCTCTCCGCCCTCCCCTCCGGCGACCGGTACTCGGGCACCGCCGAACTGCTCCTCGGCGAGCTGTTCGCCAACGCCGTCCAGCACTCCGACGCTCCCGACGACTGCCACATCGAGGTCCGCTTCGCCCTCACCGGCTCCCGTCTGCGCCTGGAAGTCCACGACGCCGGCACCGACCACCCCACCCTCAACACCCCGGCACCCGACGACGAACACGGCCGCGGCCTGCTCCTCGTCAACGCACTCGCCGAACGCTGGGGCAGCGCCAACCGCCCCGGCGGCATCGGCAAGTACGTCTGGGCCCTCGTCGCCCCCACCCCCATCCCCGCCCTCGTCACCGCCTGAAAGACCGAACCCCCCATGCACCTCACCACCCTCGCCGGCCACGCCCTCTCCCGCGGCCGCACCCCCGCCGACACCTACGC